>JAYVLW010000912.1:0-2836 GCA_043759315.1 Myxococcales bacterium | reverse complement strand
ATGCACGGCCTGTTTGGTGACGTGCGTGAACCGTGGCGGACCTCCGACGACGACGTTCCGGTCACCGAGGTGCACGACGTGATCTCGCCCGAGCCGCAGGGAAGCTCGGCGCTGGTCACCGCGAAGCTCGTGCGCCCGAGGCGGTTCCCGCACGGAACGCTCTCCGACTGCTACGACCCGCGGGACTGGCGCGCGGACGCCAACGCCGACGAGGCTGCGACACGTGGTCACCGCCGGATCCGCCGTGCGTCCTCGCCTCGCCTCGCCGCCTGAGCCGACGACGAAGTGGGGTCAGATCCCCATTGCGCAGGGGGGCAAATGCACGTAATCCCATGATCCAACCATGGCCCGTGCGAAAGCTCTGCTCTCGACCGATCCGCTCCGCCGGTGGACTGCCTCCGACGCGAACGACACGTACAACATCCCTCGCTGGGGCTGTGGGTACTTCGCGGTCAACGACCACGGCAACCTGATCGTCCAGCCACGCGGCGAAGGCAACGGCGCGATCGACATGAAGGAGCTGATCGACGAGCTGGGTGGTCGAGGCATCCAGCTGCCGATCCTGTTGCGGTTCAGCGACATCCTGAAGGCGCGAATCGAGCTGCTGTGCGGCGCGTTCAACGGCGCGATCAAGGAGTACGGCTTTGGCGGGCAGTACCGCGGCGTGTACCCGATCAAGGTCAACCAGAACCGCACGGTCGTCGAAGAGATCATCGAGTTCGGTCGCCCGTTCCACTACGGCCTCGAGGCGGGCAGCAAGCCCGAGCTCCTCGCCATCATGGCGATCCATCAGGATGACGAGTCGATCATCATCTGCAACGGCTACAAGGACGAGGACTACATCGAGACGGCGCTGCTGGCCTCGAAGATGGGCAAGACCATCATCCTGGTCGTCGAGAAGCCGACGGAGCTCGATCAGATCCACCGGGTCAGCGAGCGCGTGAAGATCAAGCCATCGGTGGGGATCCGCGCGCGCCTGTCGTCGCGCGGCGCCGGTCGGTGGGAGCAGTCCGGCGGTGACTTCTCGAAGTTCGGCCTGTCGGCCGCCGAGATGGTCGAGGCGATCAACAAGCTCAAGGCCTGGGGCGAGACGGATACGGTCAAGCTCCTCCACTTCCACCTCGGCTCGCAGATCAGCGCGATCAAGAGCGTGAAGAACGCGCTGCGCGAGGCTGGCCGGCTGTTCGTCGAGCTCTACAAGATGGGCGCGAAGGGCCTGTCGTACCTCGACGTCGGCGGCGGGCTCGGCGTCGACTATGACGGTTCGCAGACGAACTTCAGCTCGTCGATGAACTACACGGTGCAGGAGTACGCGAATGACGTGGTGTTCGCGATCAAGGAGATCTGCGACGCGGATCAGGTCCCGCACCCGAACATCGTCAGCGAATCGGGCCGCGCGATCGCCGCGCACCACTCCGTGCTGGTGGTCAACGTCCTCGGCGTCACCGAGTTCGCGCCGCAGGTGCCCGCCGCGCTCGTCAAGCCGGTACCGCCGCTGGTCAACAACATGTGGGAGACGTACCAGAGCGTCTCGGCGAAGAACCTTCTCGAGAGCTATCACGACGCCGTCGAGTACAAGGATCAGGTCCTCCAGCTGTTCAACCTCGGGCACCTGTCGCTCGAGAACCGGGTGCTGTGTGAGAATCTGTTCTGGAGCACCTGCGAGAAGGTACTGAACCTCTCGCGCGGCATGTCGCACATGCCCGAGGAGCTCGAGGGGCTCGAGAAGGCGCTCAGCGACACGTACTTCTGCAACTTCTCGATGTTCCAGTCGGTGCCCGATGCGTGGGCGGTCGATCAGCTGTTCCCGATCTGCCCGATCCACCGCCTCAACGAGGAGCCCACGCACCGCGCCACGCTCGCCGACATCACCTGCGACTCCGACGGCAAGATCGATTCGTTCATCGACCTGCGCGACGTCAAGCACGTGCTCGAGCTGCATCCGAAGACCGAGGGCCAGGACTACTTCCTCGGCATCTTCCTCGTCGGGGCGTACCAGGAGATCCTCGGCGATCTCCACAACCTGTTCGGCGACACCAACACCGTCCACGTGCAGCTCTCGGAAGAGGGCGACTACGACGTCAAGGAAGTCGTCGCCGGTGACACGGTCAGCGAGGTCCTCGCGTTCGTCGATTACTCGCCGAGCGATCTGCTCGGGCGGCTGCGCGCGAATGTCGAGAACGCGCTGCGCAAGAAGCTGATGACGATCGAAGAGAGCCGCACCCTGATCAATCGGTTCCGTCAGGGCATGATCGGGTACACCTACCTCGACCGCGAGTAGCGATGATCGCGCTCCGTGCCGCCTCGATCGCCGACGTCTCCGCGGTCTTCCCGCGCACGCGTGCGCTCAACGACCATGAAGGCATCGAGATCAGCGACGAGCGACTGCGCGCCGGCCTCGAGAAGCTCCTCGGCAACCCGGGCTTCGGCGGCGTCTGGCTCGTGCTGCGCGACGGCGAGACCATCGGCTACGCGATCGTGACCTACGGCTACGACCTGGAGTTCGGCGGCCGCGAAGGCTGGCTCACGGAGCTCTGGATCGACGCCGACCAGCGCGGCCACGGCGCCGGCGCCGAGACGATCACCGCGCTCGAGACCGAGCTCCGCCAGCGCGACGTGCTCGCGATGCACCTGCAAGTGCGATCGGAGAATCCGGCAGCCCGGCTCTACCAGCGCATGGGCTTCGTCGCTTCGCCGCGGACGATCATGACGCGCCGGCTTACCTAACCCCAGGGATGCTTGTGTTGACCCGCGTAGGCGTAAGCGTAGGCGTAGGCGTAGGCGAAATTCCGGAAGCAACCGCGCGGCGGGCTGGCCGATACGGCGTGGATGTTCC
>JAYVLW010000911.1:0-6598 GCA_043759315.1 Myxococcales bacterium | reverse complement strand
GGCCAGCTCGGCTACGTGCTCCGCAAGATCACCACGACGCCGTCGGGTAGCTCGTACACGGTGAGCACCCAGGAGATCGGACGCTACTGCACGCAGGGTGCGAAGCCGTCGTTCAGCTTCGACGAGAAGTACATCGTCACCCACCACTACGTCGGCGCGAACGACTGGCAGGACCTCGGGTTCACGTCCGCGAACGACCCGACGTTCAAGGACATGCTCGCGAAGGGTACGTCGAACATCATCCTCGTGAACATCGCCACCGGCGTGCGCACCCGCGTCACCAACATGAAGCCGGGCCAGTACGCGCTGTTCCCGCACTTCCGCTCGGACGGCTGGTTCTACTTCCTGGTCCGCGACAACAGCGGCAGCGAGAAGAAGGAGTACGCGGTGGCGAGCGACGCGGCGCTCACCCTGTAGTGGTCGGTAGCTCGACCACCCCGGGCTCGGAGTCGCTCTGGTCGCAGCCAAGCCCGCGGATCCACGGATGTCGGCTCGCACGAACAGCGCCCCATAGTACGGGCGCTGCTCGTCGTTCGGAGCGCATGGGTTGCCAGCTCACTGGTCCGACCAGAGCAGCTCGGAAGGTCTGCTGACGTCAGTTGGCGCCAGCTGATCCGGTTGCCACCCCCCACGGATCCTCTTGAGATCACGGGGCCTGACACTTGGATCCGAAGTTGCGGATATCCCGATCATGCTGTCTAGCCCGGCTACTCGACTCGCCATCCTGGTCTCCCTGCTCGGTGCCTCCGCCTGCACCGACGAGCGGGAGGTCGCCGTGCTGTACAACCATGCCAACGCGCGCATCGTCATCCAGACGAACACGTCGATCGGCAGCACCGAGCAGGTGTTCACCCGGGCGCGCCGGGGCAACTTCGGCACGCTCGACTGCGCGAAGCTCGCGGCCGAGGTCGAGCCGCTCGAGGAGACCGGCGGCGACAACATCGATGGCCCGGTCGTCGACATCGCGCTGACCAAGTCGGTCTACGACAGCGTCGAGTGGTTGAACCCGACCCCGGCGATGATCCAGAAGCTGTCCCTGGGCGTCGATTCGATCATCGACCTCTGCATCATGGACGGCGACAAGGAGATCGTGAAGATCGAGCGCGACCTGTTCCAGGCATGGGACGAGGCGCGCGGCCAGGGCCTCGGCGGCAAGGCCGACGACCCGAGCGGCGAGCAGCGCATCAACAGCCCCCAGGCGTACGGCGAGCGTTGCGTCGCCGAGCTCGGCGAGATTCCGTTCTTCAACAAGGAGGCCGAGGGCGTCTACTCGACCTACAACTGCCTCGACTCGACGCCGATCCCGATGACGGCCACCGCCGCCAACGGCACGGTCAACGCGCCGCAGGACGGCACGCTCACGCAGTGCGACAACCCGCAGTACATCTACTCGCTGTGCGAGGCCGGTCCCCGCGTCGCGACGAAGATCAACGACCAGGGCACGCGCTGGGTGCTGCTCTGCCGCAAGAGCATCGGCGGCTACACCTCGAACCAGTACAACGACATCGCGATGATCGGCTCGAACCCGTTCACCGGTAAGACCTGCTTCTTCCAGAACGCGCTGTACTCGAAGAAGGACGGCAGCAAGATCCCGCACCCCGCCGACAAGGAGAAGTCGGCGAACCTGTGGGCCGGCGTGCACGGCGCGCTCGGCAGCGGCATCCAGTGCACCAAGTGCCACGATGCCGACGCGTTCATCCACAGCCCGTGGATCGACGGCGCCAAGGACACGAACGGCCGCCCGATCGTCCCGAAGATGGGCGTCGATCCGGACTTCGCCATCGGCGCGAACGACGCGCCCTACGCGATCGTCAACCGCAAGGGCCAGGGCTGGACGATGGAGAAGCACATCACCGCCCCGGCCGCGGCGGCGTGCGTGAAGTGCCACCGCATGGGCGCCGGCCAGTGGGCTGATAGCTACCTCGCGCGCTTGAACGGCACCGACAGCGGCTGGACTGGCATCACCACGGCGCACGGCAACAAGCCGGAGAACAAGTACTGGATGCCGCCGGAGCAGGCGATGACGGATGCGACGTGGGCGGCCTCCGACGAGAAGAAGGCGCTCGAGTTCATCCAGGCTTGCAACAACACCCCGACCTCCGCGGCGTGCGGCTGGAAGGACGTCCCCGAGACGCTCGGCAACGTGGCCAGCGGCGGCAAGCTGCGCAACCCCGTCACGCTGGCGGACGACGAGCTCGCCAAGCAGGCGACCACGATCCTCGGCATGAACAAGAACGTCGCCGGCAACACGATCTGCAAGGACTGCCACGCGGCGAACGCGACGACGATGCGCGACTGGAAGGTCAAGACCGACGCCGCCGTCGTGGGCCCGCTCAAGGATCCCGATGCCCAGGGCCAGGTCCACAACGACAGCACCAGCGGCATCGCGGTCGCGAAGAACGGCTTCAAGAAGCTCGGACCGTTCGAGGTCGCGGCCGGCTCGTTCTTCGAGGTCAACATCTCGGGCACCGGTGACATCGACCTCTACGTCAAGAAGGGCTCCACGCCGACCAAGGCGAGCTACGACTGCCGCCCGTTCGCGCAGTCCTCCACCGAGAAGTGCGACAAGACGACCTACAACGCGGCCGGCCCGGGCAAGTTCTACATCGGCTTCTGGGGCACCAAGGCCGGCACCATCAAGGTCACCGCGAAGTACACCTCGCCCGCCGCGAACGCGATGCCGGCGAAGGATCGCGTCCTCGGCTTCCGCCTCGAGGCCGCTGCCGACTCGCCGTTCGTTCCCGCGAAGGTCGGCATCTACGCCGCCGCCGCGCACCTCGGTTGGTTCCAGGACACGTTCAAGGCCGCGTACCCCGCCGGCGTCAACGGCAACACCACCGATACGTGGGCGCTCGAGTACGGCAAGTTCAAGAACCGCTCGTCGATGCCGAAGGGCAACCACCCGCGGCTCGAGCAGGCGCAGTTCGACATCGTCGCCGAGTGGTTCGCTCGCGGCCTGCCGAGGCTGACCACGTACATCGCGCCGGATACCGGCCCGACGTCGTGCGCGCAGAACATCGGCCCCGAGGTCGGCGCACACGTCACCGCGATGTCGACGCAGGGCTGGACCGCCATCAACCGCCAGGCGGGCCTCGCGATGTTCCCGCTGTCCAACCTGGCGACCGCGCAGAGCAAGCCGTACGGCACGGGCTGGGCGAAGCAGGGCCAGCTGCGCATCCTCAAGGAGCTCTCGTTCAACAGCTACTACTGGACGCGCTCGTCGCCGGATGGCCGGTTCGTCGCGAACGGCTCGACCGGTGGTGACGGCGCGGTGATCTCCGACCTCCAGACCGGCAAGGACATCAAGGTCCAGGCCGCGTACGACCCGGGCTTCTTCCCCGACAACAAGACCTGGGTGTTCCAGGGCACGCCGATCGGCGCGGGCTTCTGCAAGATGTCGCTCCTGCAGTCCAACCCGGACCGCATCAACTTCTCGGAGTCGGCGTGCAGCTCGGTCGAGAGCGTGAGCCTCTACCAGCACCTCGGCCAGGGCGTGAACGGCGGCGACTACTTCGTCATCAACAGCCAGTTCACGTCGGACAACCCGTCGAGCGGCGAGACCGATGACCCGAGCGCGGCGTTCGGCAACGAGTCGACCATCAAGCTCACGCCCATGGTGTTCGACGGGACCCACTACGTCGGCAAGACGCCGGTGACGGTCAATGCTCCGTACGAGGGTGACTCGGTGCTCTCGCCGTCGACGAAGCTCGCCATCAGCCGGTTCGGCAACGAAGGCAGCCAGCTCGGCTACGTGCTCCGCCAGGTGACCACCACGCCGTCGGGTAACACGTACACGGTGTCGACGAAGGAAGTCGGCCGCTACTGCACGAAGGGTGCGAAGCCCTCGATCAGCTTCGACGAGAAGTACTTCGTGACGCACCACTACGTCGGCCCGAACGACTGGCAGGACCTGGGCTTCTCGTCGGCGAACGACCTGACGTTCAAGGACATGCTCGCCAAGGGCACCTCGAACATCATCATCGTCAACATCGCGACCGGCGCGCGCACCCGGGTGACGAACATGAAGCCCGGCCAGTACGCCCTGTTCCCGCACTTCCGGTCGGACGGCTGGTTCTACTTCACGGTTCGCGACAGCAGCTCCAACAAGGAGTACGCGGTGGCGAGCGACGCGGCGCTGACCGGCGTGTGAGGTGAACGTTTTGGGAGTGTGAGCCGCGTACGGATCGACAGCGATCCTTGCGCGGCTTTCGCCGTTCTGGAGCTATGATCACCGACGTGAAGGCAGCGTGGTTCGTCCTCGGCGCGGTGCTCGCGAGCGCGTGTGGTGACGACGACAAGACGTCGGCGTGCGACCTGACGGGCACCGCGACGAGCGCGGTGAAGATCGAGGATCGCCGGATCATCGGCCAGGCCGCGCCGTATCCCGCGGACACCGGGCTCGCCGCACGCGACGAGGAGCTGCGCACGTCGATCGCGGCGCGGCGGGCCGCGGCGTGGAAGGCCGTGGAGAAGGTGATCGCGCCGGTGCCGCTGGGTGATCCGCGGCTGGCGTCGAGCTTCGGTGGCAACCAGCCGAGCATTCCGACCTGGCACACGTGGTACGCGCACGATGACTTCGAGCGCGTGTTCAAGAAGCTGTACCGCGACCTGACGCCGGCGCAGCGGAGGGCACGCGCGGCGATCGATCCGCAAGCGGGGTTCGCGTGGAACGCGGTCGCGCTCGACTCCGTACCCGAGTGGCCCGAGCAGCGGTACCTCGACTACCTCGCGTCCATCGACACGCCGGAGGAGTCGAACGGCGTCGGCAACGCGTCGCGCGTCGGGTACAGCCCGGGCGCGATGGGGCATCTCCTGGCGAGCTACGAGAAGCAGCACCAGTGCCGCATCGCGCCGGCTCCGGACCCGTTCGATGACGATGCGACGCGAGCCGGCCAGGAGGTCGTCCAGAGCGACGCGATGGCCCTCGCGAAGTGCGAGTGGCGCGAGCTCGGGCCGTTCGTCGCGGGCGATGGCGTCGTGGAGGTCACGACGATGGGCGATGGCGATGCGGATCTGTACGTGCGACGCGGCGAGGCGCCCGACGCCTCCACGTTCGACTGCAAGTCGAGCGGCGATCGCAGCGACGAGCACTGTAGCGTCGCGGGCAGCGGCGCCGTCTACGTGGCGGTGTTCGGCGCGGCCGCGGCGAACGTCGAGGTCGACGTTCGCTACACCACGGCGGACGTCAAGGATCCGACCTGCCTCGATGGGGAGATGCCGCGCGATGCGGTGCTCGTGAAGGCGGACTGGCGGCGACAGCTCACGAACGAGCTGATCCCGATCTACGACACGTCGGGCGCGCGCATGGCGTCGCGGTTCGCGAGCAAGTCGGAGTGGCAGTCCGACGGCGTGGCGGGGCCGGGGTCAGACGAGATCTACACGGCCCTGGTCGCGTCGACGAACGCGAAGTTCCGGCTGCCGGCGCTCCACCTGATGACGAAGGAGCTCGATCACTGGATGTGGATCACGTTGTGGTGGTCGCCGAGCCCGAACACGGACTTCGGCGCAGATCGGCCGGCGTCGATCGCGGGGATGCCGGGACCGTGGAAGAACTACAAGATGTGCGTCGCCACGCAGTATCTCGAGGGCGATCCGGATCCACGCGGCGGCCAGCCCGGGAGCCTCGGTGACGCCCTCGCCGCGGTGAGCGGTGGGCCGGGGACGCCGAGCTGGTGTTCGAACCCGTACATCGAGGCCGGCGAGGGCAACGCCGGCACGAACTGCATCGGCTGCCACCAGCACGGCGGCACGGAGCTGTCGGCCGAGAAGATCCTCTCGGACTTGCCGCACCACGGCAACACGCGCGTGCGGAACAACTTCTTCACCGACTATCTGTGGGCGGTGAAGGGCGGCGGCGGAGACGACCTCTCGGCAGTCGTCCAGGCCGAGATCGACTACTGGGACGCGAACGATCCTTAGGGCGAGGCGCGCGGGACGCGAACGATCCACGGCGGCTTTTCTGGGGCCACTCCGGAGGCGGAGCGGAACCGTGGTGGGTCAGAATCGCGTGGATGACCGGGGATCTGGAGCTCACCGTTCTGCACGAGGCGAGTGGGAAGGCCGGGTACGTCTCGGCCTTCGCCCTGACCGACCAGCTGGTGGTCGCCGTGGGTGGAACGTCCAATCGAAACCCGACCTGCCTGGCGTCTTCGAACGCGAAGCAGTTCGAGCTGCGAACCACGCCGAAGCAGCTCGGGCTGCGCTCGGTGATCGCCCTCGCCGACGCGCTGTGGGCATGTGGCGAGTACGGTCAGCTCGCGACCTCGCGTGATCACGGCGCCAGCTGGACGCTGATCGACACCGGCACGACCGGATGCCTGTACTCGGTGGCGCTGGGTCTCGATGGTGCGGTGTGGGTCGTCGGCGACGAGGGCTACGCGGCGCGTGTGCTCGGCGAGAAGCTCGTGCGCGTCGACGTGGGAACGAGCGTGCGGATCTCGCGCGTGGTCGCCGTGCGGGAGGAGATCTGCTTCCTCTGCTTCGACGGCAAGCTGCGCCGCTGGGCCGACGGTGTGGTGTCCGAGATCTCCACGGGCGCGACGAAGCCACTGACCGGACTCGTGCAGACCAAGGGCAACGGCTGGGTGGTCACGGGCGA
>JAYVLW010000910.1:0-8018 GCA_043759315.1 Myxococcales bacterium | reverse complement strand
CGAGGCCCGCGAAGGTGCGCGCCTCGGCGCCCGCGGCCACGCCGAGGCGCGAGGCCTCGGCGACCGCGCGGGTGATGAGGACGGCGCGCGGACCCGGCCCGATGCCCAGGCCGTCGGCGAGACCGAGCGCGACGGTGTACGCGCCGGAGAGCGCGGAGGCGAGCTCGACGCCGATCAGGTCCTTCGACGAATAGATGCGGAGGCCCGGCGGCGCGTTGAGGAGGCGACGGCCCTCCGCCACGACCTCGTCGAACGCGGACGCGATCACCATCGAGGAGAACTGGCCCTCGATCAGATCGTCGGGCAGCGCGGGACCGGCGAGCACCCCGAGCTTGAGGGTGGGCAGCCCCTGCGCCATGACCTCGGAGACCCGCTCGTTGGTGGGGGCCGCGAGCGCGCCGATCGCGTGGACCACGATGTGACTGCCATCGAGCACATCGCCGAGCTCGCGCGCACGATCGCGCACGTTGGTCGACGAGACGGCGAGCACGACGAACCGGGCTTCGGCGGCGAGGCGCTTCGGATCGGCGGTGGCCTCGAGCGGCGCGGGCAACGGCGCCTTCGGCAGGCGTGGCGAGACGCGCCGGTTCTGGATCGCAGCGACCACGTCGGTATCGCGCGACCACAGGATCACGCGCCGGCCGGCGCGCGCGAGCACGGAGCCGAGCGCGGTGCCGAACGACCCCGCGCCGACGATGCCGACGGTATCGCCGCGACTCACGACGCCGACTCCTCGGGAGGAATGTGGGCGGTGCGGTTCTGGTAGTAGTAGAGGAGCTTCACGTCGTCGACCTGCAGGATGTCGCCCTGGCGAACCACGGCGGGGCGCGTGTGGTAGGTGCCGAGGCCCTTGATCGCGTCGTCGAGCTTTGCCTCGGCGGACTGATCGACGTAGTGCGGATGCTCGGCGCCGAAGTTCGGATGCGCGGCGATCCTCTCGCGCAGGCGCACGAGCTCGGCGAGAGCGTCGCCGACGGGCACGCCGAGCTGCGCCGTGGGGGCGCGGAGCAGCCGGTAGACATCGCGTGTGCCGACGGTCTTCGCGATGGAATCGTAGAGCGCGCGCGCGACGAGGTTCGTGGAGTGGAACACGGTGAGCTTGGGATACGCAGCCGCGAGCCGGCGCCCCAGGGCACGCGTGTACTCGGCGTCCCGCTGATCGTCATCGGTGACCTCGCCGTTCGCACCGCGGAGGAAGCTCGCGGGATCGACGACCCGCCCGGCGCGATCGATCGATTCACCATCGTCGGTGATGTCGTTGCCGAACACGTCGAGAGGGCGACCGAAGCGGACGACTACCGAGCCCTCGTGCACGAGGATCTTGCGGAAGAACTCGAGGATGCGGCCGATCCGGCTGAACTCGTCGTCGGTGATGATGTAGCGGCTCTTGCCGGTGTCGGCGAGATAGTCCGCGATCAGCGTCTCGGCCTCGAGAACGAGGCGGTAGTTGATGGTGACGGGAACGATGTAGATGCGCTTTCCCGGCGCGCCCTCGCGGACGGAGTTCTTGTACGCGGTGACGGTCGTGCCGAGCAGGCCGAGCTTGAGGTGCTTCTCGATGATGTTCGATCGGCAGCGCGTGCCACCCGGGAAGAACAGCGAGTGGTAGCCGTGCTCGAGGAGGACCGTCGAGTACTCCTTGAGCACGTCCTTGTAGAGCTCGAACCTGAGGCGGCGATCGACGCGGTAGGCGCCGAGGTTCCGCATGAAGTACGAGACGAACGGGTTCGAGAACAGGTTCTTGCCGGCGCCGTACGTGACGGGCGGCAGGTGCGCGCGCAGCATGCCGAGGCCGATCGCCGGCGAGTCCATGTTCGACGAGTGCGTGGGCGTCACGACGATGGTCCCGCGCTCGGCGCACTGGCGGACGAGATCGAGATCGCCGTCGGCGATGATCCGCGCGTCGAGGTTGCGCAGCGTGTCCATGCCCTGGCGAAGGCTCGTGATCGGGTTGAACACGAAGCCGAGCAGCGACGGCCCGATCCCCGTCGCGAACTTGTAGACCCGCGGATCGAAGTTCCCGACCACGTCCTGGCCGTAGTAGCGGACAAGCTTGCGCAGCTCGGCGGCCTTCTCCTCCTCGGACATCCCGAGCAGGCGGCGCGAGAGATCCTTCCAGCGATCAGCGGCGCCGTTTCCGCCCTTGACGTCGAGCCGACGGATCTCGTTGAACGCGACGTCGTTGAGCACGTACTCCAACGACCGATCGCCGCCGGACTTCGACTCTCCAACGCGGCGGGCGACGACGCGCCGCTCGACCTCCGAGAGCAGCCGCTCGCGATCCGCGTTGAACCTCTCGAGGCGGTTCTCCGCCTCCCGCACGGGACGGTCACTCGCCATCCCCGTGTACATATCACGCGGGCGCAACCGGCCGGTTCTCCGTAGATTCCGGTCGTGCTGCCAAATCCCTGCGATCCCGCTTGCGGTGGCTGCCCATGCTATGGTCTTGATCGAACAGGCGCTGATTCCCTCGCTGGAGCTAGCGCGACTCGCTTGGTGGGACCCGGAGGACTCGTCCTTCCGAACTACCGGCGAAGTAGGCACGGATGTCCACGACCAAGCGTCGAACCACCACGAAGAAGGCCTCTCCTGCGGCGTCGAAAGAGCCGAAGAAGCCGGTAAAGCGCGCGCCCAAGGCCGCGCCGGCGCCGGACATCGAGGCTCCCAAGAAGTCCAAGAAGAAGCCCGATGTGGCCGAGGTCGCGCCGCCGGCGCCCGCCAAGGTGAAGCCCGGGTACACCCTCGACCGGCCGGTCCCGCCCGAAGGCGCCGGGTTACCGAAGAAGGTCGGCGCGCTGCTCGGCATCGGCCAGGAGGTCCTCGGGATCAAGTCGTTCCGCCCGGGTCAGGCCGAGGCGTTCGATCACCTGCTCGGCAACGAGGACCTGCTCGCCGTGATGCCCACCGGCAGCGGCAAGTCGCTGCTCTACCAGCTGACCTCGATGGTCGTGCCCGGGGTGACGGTCGTGGTCAGCCCGCTGATCGCGCTGATCAAGGATCAGCTCGACAAGATGGTCTCGAAGGGCGTCAGCGCCTGCAAGATCGACTCGACGCTGACCGTGAAGCAGCGCCGCGAGGTCGACGCCATGATCAAGGCGCCGGGCGGCAAGCTGCTACTCACCACGCCGGAGCGCATGGCGGACCCGGCGTTCCGCGTGTTCCTCCGCGAGGCGTGCGGTGGCGTCGGCGTGTCCCGGTTCGTCGTCGACGAAGCGCACTGCGTCTCGCAGTGGGGACACGACTTCCGCCCCGCGTACCTGTCGCTGCGCAAGGCGCTCGAGGAGGTGGGTCGTCCGCCGGTCCTCGCCACCACGGCGACCGCACCGCCCCACGTCCGCGACGACATCCTGTTCCAGCTCGGGATCGAGGGCGCGACGATCGTCACCACGACGTTCGACCGGCCGAACCTCCACTACGAGGTGATCGTCTTCACCGATGACGACGAGAAGATGAAGACGCTGGTCACGCTGCTGAAAAAGCTGCCGCGGCCGGGCATCGTCTACTGCGCGACCGTCAAGAAGGTCGAGGAGCTGTACGAGGCGCTGACGCGCTGGGGCGTGCCGGTGGGCAAGTACCACGGCCGGATGAACAAGAAGGAGCGCGACGAGAGCCAGAACGCGTTCATGGCGTCGTCCGAGCTCGTGATGATCGCGACGAACGCGTTCGGCCTCGGCGTCGACAAGGCGAACATCCGCAACGTCCTGCACTATCACGTGCCCGGATCGCTCGAGGCGTACGCGCAGGAGGCCGGCCGCGGTGGTCGCGATGGCAAGCCGGCGCGCTGCGTGCTGCTGTTCTCGCCCGACGACGTCGCGATCCAGGAGTACTTCCTCTCCGGCACATATCCGACGAAGCGGCAGGTCCGCCAGGTGTTCGAGGCGCTCGAGGCGTTCACCGATCTGCACAAGCAGAGCTCCCATTTGGCCGAGGAGTCGCCGCCGAACGTCGTCAACATCGCCCTGTCCTCCGGCGTCGGCCAGCAGCGCACGCGCACCGTCCTGTCGCTGCTCAAGGACGAGAAGTTCATCACCGAGAAAGACGGCGGCCTGTACTTCGTGGCCGATCCGCCGCCCGACATGGGCGAGCTGATGGAGCGCGCGAAGCAGTACGAGGCGCGCCGGATCGCCGATCGAATGCGCCTCGACTCGTTGCTCGCATACGTCAAGGCCCCGGGCTGCCGCAACCAGGTCATCCTCCAGTACCTCGGCGAGCCCGAGCCGCCGCGCTGCGGTCGCTGCGATAACTGTCTGCGCTCGCGCGAGGCCGCCCTCGCCGCCTCCACCGAGGCCACGCGCCTCGGGGCCTCGCTCACGCGCCTCCTCGATGACGATCCGACCGAGGTCAAGCCGAAGCGCGAGATCAAGGCGCGCGTGGTCCGCATCGATCAACCAGCCGTCGCCGCCCCCGCGCCGGCGCCCACGCCGGCACCGAAGGCGAGCACCGTGTTGCGCAGGACACCCGGCGGTGCCGCGGCCGCGCCGCCCCCACCCGCGTCCTCGTCTGATGCGAAGGCAGCGGCGCCGTCGGTCACCAACGGTCACGCCCAGGTCGGCGCTGCCGCGAAGCCCGAGCCCACGGTCCTGCGTCGCCCGCTGGCGAAGCCGGAGAAACCCGGGGAGACCGACCCCGAGGGTGATGAAGACGATGATGACGACGATCTCGACGATGACGAGCTCGAGGACGGCGAGCTCGTCGACGGCGAGGACGATGATGATGACGACGAGGACGACGACGATGACGACCTCGACGATGATGACGATGACGACATCGAGGCGATCGACAAGACCGCCGCGGAGCTAGCGGAAGAAGGCATCGAAGGTCCCGGTGAGATCACCGTCCTCGCGCGCAAGAAGGTCGCGAAGGTTCCGAAGCAGCGTCCGTCGCTTGGCGACGACGAGGGCTCGACGTCGGCCAATGCCGCCGAGGCGCGCAGACGGCGGCGCCGGCGTCGCCGCAAGCGGCGCGCGATGCTGCCGCCGAAGAGCGCGTTCACCACGCCGGTGCTGTCGACCGCCGGGTCGAGCGCGGAGGCGCAACCGCGCCGCGGCGGCGGTGGCCCGGTCATCGAGTACGTGCGGGGACCGATGCGGATCGCGATGGCGCCCGTGGCGTCGGCGAATCCGAACGACTCGGGCGCGAATGCGAATCGCGGCGTACGACGGGGCAAGAAGATCCGGCGCTGGGACCGGCCAGGTGCCGGAGGTGGCGGTGGCAACGTCGATCGCGGCCAGCGTTCGTCTGGCTCCGGCGAGAATCGTGGGCCGCGTCCCGAGGGTGGCGGTGCGCCACGGCCGGTCCAGAGCGCGGAGGGCAACGGTCAGCCAGGCGAGCGCAAGCGCCGGCGCCGTCGTCGTCGTCGCAACAACGGCGCGCCGAACGGGCAGCCGATGCTCGGAGCCGGAGGGCCGCCGGGTGGAGATGCCGCGCCGGTCGTCTCGTTCTTCGAAGTGCGCGGCGACGGAAGCCGTCCTCCACAACAGCAGCAGCAGGGCGACGGCGGACCGCCCGGACCGCCGATCCTCGGACCTGATGGCCAGCCGTTGCGGAAGCGCCGCCGGCGACGCCGGCGCGGCCGTGGTGGACGGCAGCGCGAGTGGCGCGGCCAGCCCGGTGGCGAAGGCGGAGGATCGCCCGAGGGCGAGGGCGGTGGCGGTGACGGTGACGGCGGCGGCGGGTCGCTCAGCGACAGCGGCGGCGAGAGCTGACGCCGCCCGCGCCCTAGCCAGATGGGGCGCGAGCCCGTACGCTTGAGCGGTGCTCGACTGGCTCGGCTCGGTGCGGATCCGGAAGCGCACGGAGACCCGCGTCGAGCTCGTGCTGACGCGCGCCACCGCATGGACCGGCTATGGGCTCGCGGCGATCGGGTTCTGGTTGGTCACACTCGGACCGACCTGGGCGATGCTCGCAGGCGGGTTCCTCCTCGCGGTCGGCGTGCTGCTGGGGACGCTGCGGCGATCCTTGGTGTTCGATCGCGAGGATGGCCTGCTCCGGAGCGAGCAGGTGATCCTCGGGATCCGACGCAACGCGGCGATCCCGTTGTTCCACCTCCGCGCCGTCGTGGTGTCGGCGCGACGACGCGGACTCTACGTCGCCTACGTCGAGCGCCGGATCGGCGGGCAGATCCATCTCGATGAAGCCCGGCACTCCGCCCCGCTGATGGCGATGGCCGAAGCGATCGCCGAGGTCGCAGAATTGCGGCTGGTGTACGACGCGACCACGCGCGCCGCCGCGTCCGATTGATCGTGATAACGTCCAGCGGTCGATGCGTCGTACCGCCCTGCTCTGGATCGTGCTCGCGGCCTGCAGCAATGATCGCTCGGCGACCAACCAGCCAAAGCCGACCGACCAGCCCACGAAGCTCGCCGGTGTGTACGCCGACAAGTTCGTGTGCGAATCGATCGCGGACACCTCCGTGCTCGGCGGTGTGCTCGGCGGAACAGTGAAGCAGATCGACAGTCCGTCGTCCGTTCCGCGCGGGGTGCCGCACCCGTGCACCTACGAGGTCATGGCGCAGCAACCCGAGTACTGGACGTTCGACTTCGACTGCCGCGACGGCATGAAGCAGCGCGCCGATGCGCTGTTCGCGCAGTACACGCGGACCAGCGCGGACCTCGTCGAGCAGTACAACGCGGCAGCCGATGCAGGCCCACAGCCAGGCGGGAAGCGCGACGCCGGCGTCCACGACAAGGACGCGGGCGTCGATGCCCCGCAGCGCGCGCCGGAAGCCGCGAGCGAGGTGATGGTCGGACTCAAGGGCCTCGACCACCACGGCCAGGGGCTGATCTTCATCGACGACGATGCGCCGTGTTACGTGCGCGTGGTGGGTCCCGATAGCGCGCGCCGGCTCGAGCTGGCGAAGACGATCGCGAAGAACCTGACGTTCGCGAACGCGCCGATGAATCCACGTCCCTTCAAGTGAACCCGTCCGGTTCCGAGCTCCGCGCGCAGCTCCGGCTCGCCGTGCCGCTCGCGGCGCAGCAGCTCGGGTTCCAGGTGATGGGGACCGTCGACGCGGCATGGCTCGGCCGTTACGACGACACGGCGCTCGCGGCCGCGGGCATCGGCAACAACCTCCTGTTCGCGATCAGCGCGATCGGCCTGGGCCTGGTGATGGGCCTCGACTCGCTGATCCCGCAGGCGATCGGCGCGAACCGCTTCGCCGACGCGCGCCGCTACCTCCACGCCGGGCTGCGCCTCGCGGTGCTCGCCGGGCTCGCCGCGACCCTGATCGTCCTCGGCACGCCGGTCGTGCTGAAGATCGCCGGCGTGGCCGAGGACGTCGCGCAGCAGGCCGCGGTCTACGTCTACCTGCGCGCGCTCGGGATCGTGCCGTTCCTCCTCTCGGTCGCGCTGCGGAGCTACCTCGCAGCGCACAGCGTGACGCGACCGCTGATCATCGCCGTGGTGGTCGGCAACATCGTCAACGCCCTGCTCGACTACGTGCTGATCTTCGGCGTCTCCGCGATCGGCCTGCCGCCGCTCGGCGTGATCGGTGCGGCCGTGGCGACGCTGAGCGTGCAGGTCGCGATCGTGTTCATCTACCTGGCCTCGGTGCGCGCGCTCGATCCCGATGGGCCGACGGGACCGAAGGCGGCCGGCGAAGCCTCGCCGCTCCCGAAGTCGACGCGCGCCGACCTGATGGCAATTCTCAAGTTCGGCGGCCCGGTCGCCGGCCAGCTGTTCGCGGAGGTCGGCATCTTCGGCGTGGCCACGGTGATCGCCGCGAGCATGGGCACCCTCCCCGTCGCGGGCCACACCATCGCCCTCAACCTGTCGAGCATCACGTTCGCGGTGGCGCTCGGCGTGGGCGCGGCGACGTCGGTGCGCGTCGGGCATGCGATCGGAGCCGGTGATCTCGCGCTGGCTCGGCGTCGCGGGTTGATCGGCTTCGTGATGGGGCTGTGCGTGATGGCCGCGTTTGCGCTGCTGTTCGTGAGCATCCCCAGCGTGCTCGCGCGCGCCTTCACCGACGATCCGGCCGTGATCGCTGCCGCGGTGCCGCTCCTCATGATCGCGGC
>JAYVLW010000909.1:0-15420 GCA_043759315.1 Myxococcales bacterium | reverse complement strand
CGCGCGCTGCGCCTGCTCACGCGGTTCCACCAGACGTTCCTCGTGTTCGACGAGGTCCAGGTCGGCTTCGGCCTCGGTGGGCCGTTCGCGTGGCATTCGAAGTTCCGCCTGCTCAACCCGCGCGGCCAGCCTGACTATCCGGATGCCGTGACGTTCGCGAAGCGGGCGCAGGTCGGCGTGGTGATGTCGAGGTTCGCGGATCCGGAGCACGCGAGCGCGCACAACGCATCGCTCGTGCGCGGTCGGATCCACGCCGACATGGTCTCGACGAGCCACAACGCCGAGCGCATCGAGAAGCTCGTGCAACCGCGGCTCGCGCAGCTCGCGCGCGCCTACCCGCACCTCGTCGGCGCGCCGCGGGCTACCGGCTACGCGTTCGCGTTCGATCTGCCCACGCCCGCGCAGCTGGAGGCGCTGATCGGCCAGCGGTTCTGGCGCGGTGGGATCGTGTTCGCCGCGGGTACGCGCACGGCGCGGTGGCGGCTCTCGGATAGCTTCCTCGCGCGCGAGATCGAGATGCTGTTCGAGGTCATCCGCAAGTCGCTGTCGTGGGTCGATGCGCACGAGGGCAAGAAGCCGCCCGAATGGGAGGACCAGCCCGCGCCGGCCGCGCCCGTTGTCGCGGCGTCGGAGACTCCGCCGGTCACGTACCGTCTCGTGCCGCACGGCGAGGCGATGAACCATCTGCCCGCGATCCTCGACATCGAGTATCAGGTCTACGAGCCCGCGCGCCGTACGCCGCCGGCGGAGATCCGCGCTGCGATCGAGGATGCGGAAGGTTCGCTGCTCGTCGCCGAGGCGCCCTCGCCGAACGGACAGATGCAGCTCGTCGCGTTCGCCATCGGTGCGCCGCTCGAGCAGTCCGAGGATGTCGAGGGCCCCGACGACGATCCGATGCTCGGCAAGCACAACTCGATGTACTCGATCTCGATCACCGTTGCGCCGACCTACCAGTCTTCAGGGATCGGGCGTCGCCTCAAGGAGCTCCAGCTCCGCGATGCGGCCGCGCGTACGCGACCCGACGGCACGCTGCGCTATCGCTACGTGACGGGGCGCAACCGGGTGGGCCGCACCGCTCAGATGACGCACCTGAACCGCGTGTTCGGGGCGCATGTCGTCTCGATCCTCACCGGCCAGTACGAGGATCCGGAGGGGCAGGCGATCTACTACAGGATCCCGCTCGGCGCGCTCACGCCGGATCCTGTCGTCAAGCAGGACGTGCTGCGCCGCCGCGAGGCTGCCACCGTAGGCGATGACGAGGTGATCTTCGATCTCGCATCCGGCCTGACCAAGCCGTTCTCCACGGCGCCCGCGACCCTCAAGGCACTCGAGGACCTCGGTCTTCTCTACGGGCCGGCCGTCAACAAGCTGACGCTGATGAACTACGTCACGCCTGCGACGGTGCGGTCGCTCGAGTGGATCTGCGCGCTCGTTCCCGAGCTGCCGCATATCTACCTGACCTCGTCGCGTGACGAGTCTGTCGACAAGGCTCTTCGGCTGATCCGCGTGACCCGCAAGACCGGTCAGGTCGCGATCGGCCTGGCGGGCGGCTACTACGGTCACACCGCCGCGTCGTGCCGGTCGCTCTCCGATCCGGACGTCCACCTCGGCGGCCCTGGCCACTTTGCGTGGCCGCGCGTTCCGCACCCGGCGGTCGCGGGCGCCGATGCGACCATCGCCGCCCTGCGCGACGCCGTATCGGCCGCGGGCGGGCCGGCCAACGTGCTCGGCTTCTTCTACGAGCTCGTGCAGGAGCGGACGGGGCACGTCCTGCCGCCCGAGTTCCTGGCCAAGCTCGCGGCCCTTCGCACCGAGCTCGACCTCCCGCTGATCGCCCTCGAGACGACGACGCACACCTACCGGAGTGGTCGTGGAGCGTTTGCGTCGATGGCGCTGGGCCTCACCCCCGACGTGCTGGTGTGGTGGGGTGGTGGACAGACTGGCTACCTCCACTGCACGGCTCGTTGGTACGTGGGGTCGCCGCTCACCCTGGTGTCGACCTGGGATGGCGACGAGCTCTCGCTCGTTCGACAGCACCACCAGTTGCGCGCGGCGCGCCACCTGGATCTCTCGGCGGGCATCGCGGCGCTGGATGCGGCGCTGGCGGCAACAGCGTTGCCCTCCGCGGGCCTCGGCGCCTACCGCGTGGTCTCCGCGGGCGACAAGGCGCCTGCCCTGACCGAGCACCTGGCCGATCGCGGCTTCCGCGTCCGCACCTACCCGGGTGGTCGCATCGCGATCGTGCCGGCCCTCGACCAGGTCGAGGCGGTCGCTACGGCCCTGGCAACGGCGCTCCGCGAGGCGCCGTGACCCGAGGGGACGCTTTCAAGGGGGACGCTTTCAAAGGGGACGCTTTCAACTTACGCAACTTGCGATCGCGAAGACCGCGAAAGCTCGTGAACAACACGGCGTCCGGCGATGGGGACGCTTTCAACTTACGCAACTTGCGGTGCGTAACCACCCGTTCCCACGTCGCGCGTGTCTCCATGCCCGAAACGAGAAGCGCGTGCGGGGTCAGCGGTGCACCGTTCCGCACTCCGATCACGCAACCTCACGCACTTGCAGATCGCAAGTTGCGTAAGTTGAAAGCGTCCCCTTTGCCGGACGGAGGGCTCGCGTGAGGGTCCTCGAGCTGCCACCTGGCAAGAGTCATCGCGAGTGGGGACGGATTCACGGTGAGACCTTTCGCGGCGAAGTGAAGGCACTGTCCGAGATCCGGACGTACCTGTGCACGAAGGTCGGCGGGTTCAAGACGACCGAGCAGGTGACCGCGGCCGCGCGCGCGCACCTGCCGGTCCTCGAGAGCTATGACGCCGGGCTGCACGCAGAGCTGGTCGGCATTGCCGAAGGCGCCGCGGTGAGCCCCGAGACGATCGTCGTCGCGAACCACTACACCGATCTGCGCGACCTCGATCCCGATCCTGCGAAGTGGATCGCCGCGCCGACGCAGGACGATCCGCAGGCGGTGAAGTCAGGGCAGGGCGCCGGCGGGCTTGGCGGCGATGGCTGCAGCGTTCTGTTCGCCGAGTCGCCGACGGGGCGCATCGTTGCACAGACGTGGGACATGCACGCGACCGCCATTCCGTACGTGATGGTTCTGCGAGTTCCCGAGTCCGCGGCAGCGCCAGCTGCGACGCTCCTCACGGTGACCGGCTGCCTCGGCATGGCGGGGATGAATAGCGCGCGCGTCGCGATCGCGATCAATAACCTGTACTCGACCGACGCTACGCTCGGCGTGGTGTGGCCGGCGATGGTGCGCAAGGCGCTGCAACAGCCGAATGCGAGCGCGGCGCGCGACCTGATTCGGACGAGCCCGATCGGCTCGGGACATCACTATCTCGTCGCGGACGCCGGCGTGGCGTTCGCGATCGAAGCGTCGGGAACGCGACGGAAGATCGTGTACGACGCAGCGACCGCGCAACGCCCGGAGGCGTACATTCATACGAATCACTCGCTCGATCCCGATGTCGCAGCGCGCAGCAAGGTGCCCGCGACGAGCACCACGCATGATCGCATGGCGTGGCTCGTGAGCAGCCTCGGTGCGACTCCGCTCGCGGACCTCGATGATGCGTGGCGACGGCTCGGCTCCGATGACGGTTGGCCGCGCAGCATCTGTACGAACATGGCAACACCGGAGAGCCCGCATGGCGCGGCGACCTGCGGCGCGATCGCGATGAACCTCGATACCGGAGAGCTGTACGCGCAGCAGGGATTCATCCACAACGTCGCCCCGGAGAAGTGGCAGCTGTGAGCACCGAATATCCGTTCTTCTTCACGTGGACTGCGCAACAGAACGCGAAGGCGTTCGAGCTGACAGGCGGCGACGGCGCGTGGTTCACCACGGCCGATGGTGCGCGCTGGCTCGATCTCGGCGCGCTCAGCTATCAGGTCAACGCGGGGCACGGACGGAAACGAATCGTCGACGCGATCAAGCGCCAGGCCGACGAGCTGTGTCTGTCGGCCCCGAACGCGATCTATCCGGCCAAGGTCGAGCTCGCGCAGCGGCTGCTCGCGATGGCCGGTCCCGGATTCACGAAGGTGTTTTTCACACTCGGCGGCGCCGAGGCGAACGAGAACGCTATCAAGATCGCCCGGCAGGTGACGGGCCGGCTGAAGATGATCAGCCGCTACCGCAGCTATCACGGCGCCTCGATGGGCGCGCTCGCCCTGACCGGCGACTGGCGCCGGCCGCCGATGGAACCCCTGATTCCGGGCGTGGTCCACGTGCATGACTGCGACTGCACGTGCTGCTCCACAGGCAATCGCCCGGGCAACATCTGCACGCAGCGCATGGGCCGTGAGATCGAAAAGACCATGGCGCTCGACGGTGCGCGAACCACCGCTGCCGTGTTTCTCGAACCCGTGCCCGGCGCTAACGGTGCGTACGTGCCGCCGCCCGACTACTGGCCAACCGTGCGCGATGCGTGTGATCGCGATGGCGCGCTGCTCGTGGCCGACGAGGTGCTCACCGGTTTCGGCCGCACGGGCAAGCCATTCGGCCACCAGCACTGGAACGTCACTCCCGACATGATCACGATCGCGAAGGGCCTCGCTTCGGGCTACGCGACGATCGGTGCCGTCATCGTGCACGAGCGGGTGGCGAAGTTCTTCGATGCCAACGTGCTTGCTTGCGGCCTGACCTACTACGCGCACCCCACCGCGTGCGCGGCCGCGCTCGAGACGATGAAGCTCTACGAGGACGAGAAGCTCTACGCTAACTCGGAGCGCCTTGGTCCCGTGCTGCTGCGCGAGCTCGATGCTGTCGCGGCGCGGATCGCCGTTCCGGCGGACGTTCGTGGCCTCGGCCTGCTCGCGGCCCTCGCGCCGCAGGCGTCGCTCGACCAGTGGCAGAAGCTGAGCGCCGAGCTGGCGGCGCGCAAGCTTTCGCTGCACGTCGACGGCAAGCGCGGCACCGCGATCTTCGCGCCACCGCTGTGCATCACCGAGGACGAGCTGGTCCGCGGTGTGCGCTCGTTCGGCGACGCCGCAGTCACCGCGTTCGGAGGTAAGTCGTGATCGGTCGCCATAAAGACAAGATCGTCGCATCGGTTGTCGACGCACTCGCGCCCCTCAAGGATGGAATGACCATCCTCGTCGGTGGCTTCGGGCTCTCGGGAAATCCCGAAGCGTTGATCAGGGGCGTCGTCGAGCGCGGCGTGCGCGACCTGACCTTGGTGTCGAACAACGCGGGCAATATCGGCAAGGGCCTTGCCCTGTGGCTGCGCGCCGGCATCATCCGCAAGGTCATCTGCAGCTACATCGGGGGCAACGAAGATCTCCACACCCGGATGGCCTCCGGCGAAGTGCAGGTCGAGATCACGCCGCAGGGCACGCTCGCAGAGCGCATGCGCGCTGCCGGCGCTGGCATCCCGGCGTTCTACACGCCGACCGGGGTTGGGACCGTCGTGGAGGAAGGGAAGGAGACCAAGGAGATCGGCGGTCGGCGGTACATCCTCGAACACGCGCTCCACGGCGACGTTGCGCTCGTGCGCGCGCAGGTCTCCGACCAGTTCGGCAACCTCCGGTTCTGGCGCACCGCCCGCAACTTCAACCCGGGTGCCGCATCGGCCGCGAAGCTCGCGATCGTCGAGTGCGATCGGCTCGTGCCCAACGGCTCGATCGATCCCGATGACGTTCATCTCCCGGGCATCTTCGTCCACCGTATCGTCCACGTTCCCGAGCACGAGAACGCGTACGAGTTCCGGACCACGCGAAAGCGAGCCTAGCGATGCCGTTCTCCACCGAAGACATGGCGCGCCGCGCCGCCCGCGAGATTCCCGAGGGTGTGATCGTGAACCTCGGCATCGGGCTTCCCACGCAGGTCGCCGACTACCTACCCGAAGGCCACGCCTGGCTGCACTCGGAGAACGGACTCCTCGGCACCGGCCCCTTCCCCTATGAGGGCGAAGAAGATCCGAACCTCATCAACGCCGGCAAGCAGACCGTCACGGTTCTCCCGGGCGGCTCCACCTTCGACTCCGCGTTCTCGTTCTCGATGATCCGCGGGGGACACGTCGACCTCGCGATCATGGGAGCCATGCAGGTGTCTGCAGGCGGCGACCTGGCGAACTGGGCCGTCCCCGGCGGCAAGGTGATGGGCATCGGCGGCGCAATGGATCTTGCGTCGGGGTGCCGCCGCGTACTCGCGATGATGCAGCACACCACCAAGAAGGGTGAGCACAAGCTCGTCCAGCGCTGCGACTACCCGCTCACCGCGGCGCGTGTGGTGTCGCTGGTGATCACGGATCTCGGCGTGTTCGAGCCGACGGGCCATGGCTTCCGGGTCATCGAGCTCGCGCCGGGAGTCACGCGCGAAGCCGCAGAAGCTGCGACGGGCGCGCCGCTGACGTAACGGGGACGGTTTCAACTTACGCAACTTGCGATCCGGAGTGCGGCGGAATCATTGTGGCTCCGCAAGCACGCAACCGCGCAGCCTGCCGGCCGATAGCCGCCGTATGGCGCGCACCTGTCGCAACAACCTCCCCAACGTCGTCTATCACTGCATCACGCGATTCGTGGACCGCGAATGGTTCTTCGAAGATGACGATGAGCGTGCGCACTACCTCCGGCTGCTCGCTCGATCGCTCGAGCATAGCGACTGGCGCTGCATCGCCTATGCGCTGATGAGCAATCACATCCACCTCGCGATGATCGCGGGTCGCCAGCCCATGGAGAGCTGGACGAAGGCCACTCACTCGCCGTTCGCGCAGTGGATGAACCGCCGGCATGGGCGGCTCGGCCCCGTGATGGCGGACCGCCCGAAGGACTACCGGATCCTCACGACCAACGTCGGGAGCGTCATCTCGTACATCCACAACAACCCGGTGCGGGCTGGTGTCGTGACACGAGCTGCGCAGTCGTCGTGGACGTCACACCAGGCGTATCTCGGCGTGACGCCCACACCCGAATTTCTCGACGTCGACGAAGGGTTGGCTCGAGCAGGCTTCGAGGACCGCTACGTATTCGACGAGTGGGTCGAGCGCACGCCGGGCAATGCATTTGATGTGGCGCTCGAACGCCAGGCCGTGATGATGCGGCGGCGGGGCGCTGTCGTGCTCGGCACGCCCACCGTGATCCAGCACGAAGACGGACGTGAAGTCGCTTGGGATCTGTACGGCCGGCCGTTCGTTCATGTGCGCCCGGACCCACGCCGCGTGATCGAAGTTGTCGCCGAGCTTGGTGACGTTGCGAGTCCAGTGATCCGCTCGCGACGCCGGATCCCTGCGGCCTGCGATGCGCGTCGCGTGGTGGCGCACTGCGGTGCGGCACTCGGAATCACTCCGAGCGACATCGCATCGGCGCTGGGGATCAGCGTGAGTGCGGTGTCGGCCCTGCGTCGACGCGAGCTCGGCGAGCATGTCCGCATCGTGTACGACCTGGCATTCGAGCGGCTCAGTATCGAGCTGTGGGGCCACGTGCCCGGAGCGGAAGGTGTCCGGCCGCCGGACGCCGTGGAGCCGCAAGTCGAGAGTGACGGTGTGCCGAGCCGGATGAGCGGCACCGACTCGCTCGGCTGACCGAAGATCGCGGGGTTATCGGTCGCAAGTTGCGTAAGTTGAAACCGTCCCCATTGCTGGGCGTCGCCGTCTCGTCAACTCCGCCCTGCACGAGCACGTGGTCTTCCGTCGGCTCGATGCCGACGAGGCCCAGCTCCGGGGCGGCTTTCTTGCGCATGGTCAGGAAGCCGAACAGTGCACCGATCAAGGTGACGACGACGCCGATGCCGAACATCCAGCGGCGCCGGCGCTGAGCGCCAACGGGGCAGTTGCGCGTGAGGATCGTGTTGTCGTGGGCGCGGCGGAAGTAGCGCACGCACAGCTTGCCTTCCTTGGCCACGAGGAGGCTCTCGGCCTCCTCGCGGGTCATCTCGGACAGGTTGTAGACGTTCTGGCTACAGCGGCTGCAGTGGCGGACGCGCGCGTCCCCCGACATGCCGGACCAGCTTTCCCTGCAGGGGGCCGCGACACGGATGTTGTCGAGAACGGGCAGGCGGAGACGGGCCTGGGCGCTGTCGATCATCGAGCGGAGTTGGTCGCGCTGGTTCTTGGCGCGGACGACCTCGGCGTCGAGAGCGTTGTGACGGTGAACCAGCGCCTGCAGATCGTCGCGGTAGCTCATGTGCTGATCGACGCTCCGGGAGACCAGAAGTTCCATCGATGTTCGACCCAAGGAGATGAGGAGGGTGCGGGTCAGCGCGAGGCGGCGTACCAGGCACCCACGTCGGCAGCGGGTAGCGCGCGGGACCAGATCACGACGTCGTCGATGCGCCCCACGAGGGACTGCGCCGGGGTCCCGAGCGGGAGGCACCCGACGTGAATCGCGGGCGGCACCGCCGGCGCGGGGATCGAAGCCGCGGACTCGGGGGCGTTGGTGCGGAAGGCACCGTCGATGTAGATCGAGATCCGTTCGACGGGGGCGCGAGCGCCATCGTAGACCATCGTCACCTGGTGCCAGGCGTCGAGGAACTCGTCGGTCGGATCCTCGAAGCGCTGGTCCTCGGTGTCGATGTCGACGTAGAGGTGGTTGACGGGGCCGCCGCCGTTGGCCGAGGTCCAGACGAAGAGGCTATAGGCGGTGTCGACGCCGAAGTCGGTGCGCTTGCTCACGATGCCGAAGCTCGATGGGGCCAGCGCCGTGGGGCGGATCCACGCGCTCACGGTGAGCGCTGCGCCTCCGCGCAACTGCGGCGCATCGGCGACGAGAACACAGCTGGTGCCACCGACCAACTCGCCGACACGGCCGCGCTCGGGGTCATCGACCGGCACGGCACCATTGACGGCGGTCCCGGGGTTCTCGCCGCCGCACTGATCGACGAGCCCTTGGGTCCACGATGCCTCGTCCATCGCGAGACGGAGCTGGCACCCGACCAGCAGGTTCGACAGGTCCGCATCGGAGGCAGGCTGACTGCGATCCATCGGCGCATCGCCGACCGCGCCAAACTCGAGCCGTCCGCATGCAGCGAGCACCACGACTCCGGCGAGTGCCCGCATCGAGCCTAGGGTACCAGGGTCGTTCCGACGGAGCCGGGCTCGCGCACGGCGCGGACGAGGTCCCCCGCGGCGAGCTTGCCGAGGATGTGGATCGCACCGACGCCTTGATCGACGACGGCCATCGCTTCCTCGAGCTTCGGGATCATGCCTCCAGTGACGGTGCCGTCGACGATGGCTTGCCGGGCCTCGGCGCACGTCAGCTTCGGGATCCTGGACGATGGATCGGCGATGTCCTTGAGCACCCCAGGCGCCGAGGTGACGAGGAACAGCCGTTCTGCGTGGAGTGCGGCCGCGAGCTGATTGCCGACCATGTCGGCGTTGATGTTGTAGACGCCACCGGCCGCGTCGGCGCCGAGGCACGCGATCACGGGGACGTAGCCCGCGGCCCACAGGGTCTCGAGCAGCGAGAGGTTGAAGCCTGTGACGTCACCAACGAAGCCCATGTCGACCGGCGCGTCGCCCGCGCCCGCATAGACCTTCGGAGGCCGTCGCACGGCGCGCACGACCTGGCCCGATGCGCCGTGGAGCCCGACGGCCGACAGGCCTGCCGCGGTGAGGGTCGCGCAGAGGTCCACGTTGAGCTTGCCGGCGAGGACCATCTTCATCACGTCGAGGGTGGCGGCGTCGGTCACCCGCCGGCCCGCGATCTGCTTGGTCTCGATGCCGAGCTGCTTCTGCAGCGCCGTCGCCTGCGGGCCTCCGCCATGAACGATCGCCACGCGCGCGCCGCCCTCGACGAGGATCCGCAGGTCTGCGCCGAGCAGCGCCGCTTCGCCCGAGCCGATGACCTCTCCGCCGATCTTGACGACGAGCGTCACGGCCAGTTCCCGACGTCCTCGAGGCTCGCCTTCTCGTCGCAGCCGAGGATGATGTTCATGTTCTGGATCGCCTGGCCGGCGCCGCCCTTGATCAGATTGTCGATCGCGGAGAAACAGGTGACCGTGCGCTTGCCGTTCACTGCCTCGCCGACCGCGAAGCCGACCTCGACGTAGTTCGAGCCCGCGACAGCGACGACCTCGGGGAGCCGCGCCTTCGGGCGCCGCGTGAACGGCTCGCGCGCATAGCTCTCGTCGAACATGGAGGCGAGCTTCGCCTTGTCGATGGCCTCGGGCAGCTCGACGAAGCACGTCGCGAAGATGCCGCGCGTGAGCGGCGCCGAGACCGGCACGAATCGCAGCTCCACGCCCTTCGCGCCGCTATCGCCGAGGGTCTGGACGATCTCCGGAACGTGCTGGTGCTCGAGCGGCTTGTAGGTCTTGAGGTTGCCGGCGCGGGACGGGTGATGCGTCCCCGCCTGCGGTGCGATGCCGGAACCAGAGGAGCCGGTGATCCCCTGGACGTGCACCACCACGCCGTCGAGCAGGCCGGCACGCGCGAGCGGCAACAGCGCGAGCTCGATCGTGGTCGCGAAGCAACCCGGCGACGCGACGTACTTCGCAGCCTTGATCGCCGCGCGGTTGAGCTCCGGCAACCCGTAGACGAACGTTCCGAGGAGCTCGGGGTGCGGGTGCTTGGCGCCGTAGAACTTCTCGTAGGTGGCTGCATCGCGCAGCCGGAAGTCGCCCGACATGTCGACGATCTTCACGCCCGCCGCCATCAGCTCCGGCACCTTCGCCGCCGTGACCTTGTGGGGCAGGGCGAGCAGCGCCACATCGCAGCCCCTTGCCGCCTCGGTCGGCGACAGATCCTCGAACACGAGATCCGTCGCGCCATCGAGGTTCGGGTGCACCGCGCCCAGCGGCTCGCCTACGTGATCGATCGATGCCACCCGCACGAGCTCCACATCCGGGTGCATCAGGAGGCGTCGCGCCAGCTCCGCGCCGCCGTAGCCACTACCGCCGATGATTGCTGCCTTGAATCGCTTTGCCATCGTGGTCCCTGGTATGCCATGGACGAGCCGATGGGAACACTCGACAACGCACTCTCCGACCTCCGAACGCGTGGGCCCGAGATGCTCGCGCTCGCCCGCACGTGGGTGGAGATCAACAGCTACACCTCCAACGTCACCGGAGTGAACGCGGTGGGCCAGCGGCTGTCGGAAGCGTTCGTGCTGCCGTCGCTGTCGTGCACGCCGATCCCCGGCGGGGAGGGCTTCGGCACGCACCTGGTGTGGAAGACGCCCGCGGCGCAGACGGCCGCGCCGATCCTTCTCATCGGCCACCACGACACGGTGTTCCCGCAGGGGCACTTCGAGGGCTGGGTGGAGGAGGGCGGTCGCGTCACCGGCCCGGGCGTCCTCGACATGAAGGGCGGCCTCGCGATCATTCGCACCACGCTCGCCGCCATGGATGCGGCCGGCGTCCTCGCGAAGTTGCCGCTGATCGTGATCTCCGTGGCCGATGAGGAGGTCGGCTCACCGAGCTCGGCGCCGCACCTTCGCGAGCTCGCGACCGGCGCATCCTGCGCGCTCGTGTTCGAGTCGGGCCGCGCGAACGACATGATCATCACGCGGCGCAAGGGCGTCGGCGCGATGACCGTGGTGGCCCACGGCAAGGCGGCGCACGCAGGCAACAACCACAAGGACGGCGCAAACGCGATCTGGGCGCTCGCGCGGTTCATCACGGCGGCGCAGCAGCTCACGAGCTACGAGCGCGGCGTGACGGTCAACGTCGGTCAGATCACGGGCGGTACGTCGAAGAACACGGTGCCCGAGCGCGCCGAGTGCTCGCTCGATCTGCGTTACGAGACGGTCGCGGATGCGGAGACGATCGTTGCAGCGCTGCGCGCCGCCGCTGACGCTGCCGCGATCCCCGGCGTACGCATGGAGGTCTCGGGCGGCGCGAATCGGCTTCCTCTCGAGCGATCGGCCGCATCCGCGGCGCTCCGCGACGAGTACGCCGCTTGTGCCCGCGCCGCGGGCCTTGGCGACGGTGAGGCTCCACTGCTCGGTGGCGGCTCCGATGCGAACACCGTCGCGCCGCTCGGCGTGCCTGCGATCGACGGCCTCGGACCGCGCGGCGCTGGGTTTCACACGACCGGCGAGTATGTCGAGACCGCGACGTTCGTGCCGAAGGCGGAAGCGTTGCTGCGTTTCCTCTGGGGCCGGCTTCCCGCCTGACGGCTCAGTTCGGCTTCAGGTGCTTCTCGAAGAACGCGATCGTGTGCCCGACCGTGAGGACGATGTTCGGCCGCTTCGCGGCGCCGTGACCCTCGTCGGCGAACAGCATCAGTCCACCCGGGATCTTGCGCCGCTCCAGCTCGCGGTAGATCTGGACGGCTTCCCCGACCGGAACGCGCGGATCGTTGACGCCCTGGATCAACATCAGGGGCGCCTTGAGCTTCGCCACGTGGGTGATCGGAGACAGCGTGGTCAGCGCCTCCTTGTCCTTCACCGGATCACCGTATTCGCTGATCCGCAGGATGCGTCGATAGGGCGCGGTGTTCATGAGGAACGTCGAGAGGTTGGAGATGCCGACGTTCTCGACGCCGGCATCGTACGCGCCGGCGAAGTACGTCATGCCCATCAGCGTCGCGTAGCCGCCATAGCTGCCGCCCATGATGCCGATCTTCGGAGCGACGCCGTCCTTGGTCCAGTTCGCTCGGATGAACTTCGCTGCGTCCTCGATGTCGGTGATCACGGAGAGGCGTTTCGGGCCGTCGTCGGCGTGAAGCCACGCCTTTCCATAGCCGGTGGACCCGCGCACGTTGGGTTGCGCGAACACGAAGCCAGCGTCGACGAACAGCTGCGCCCCTGCGTTGAAGCCAGCAACCGACTGCCCCTCGGGCCCACCATGAAAGTCGACGATCACCGGGCACGGGCCCGTGCAGCTCGCCGGGCGACGCACGAACATCGGGATCTTCGTGCCATCGCGTGCTGGGTATGACTCGAGGGTCACCTTCGCGAACGTCGTGGTGTCGACCTCGGGTGTGCTGGCCACCCGCCACGTCGTGGTCTTGCGCGTCTTCCAGTCGTGGACCACGGCCTGCGGCACGAGGTTCGCGCTGTCGATCGTGAACTGCGCGAACCTCCCGCTGCGCGAGACGCCCGCGACCGCCAGATTGTCGGCAGCCGGGAGCTTCGGAGCCTCGATCGGCTTGAAGGTCTTTGCGTCGACGATCGAGAGTCGCGCGAAGCCATCCTCGTTGACCCGATAGTAGATTCGCGTGCGGGACTCGTCGATCGCGTAGCTCTCGACGTCGTACTTGACGTCGGGTGATACCGGCGTGAACGCCTTGCCGTCGTAGGCGTACAAGCGCTGGAACTCCCCGAGCTTGTCGGTGCGCACGAGCACCTGGCCGGGTTTCGCGCCGTACTTGACATCGAACTCGAACACCTCGCCTTGCCCCAGGAGCGGCGTCAGCGCCTTCGTTCCGAGGTCGTACTGATAGACCTCGTTCTGCGCGTTGCCGAGCTGCTTCACCATCAGCCACTGGGTGCCGCGGTGGTCGGCGATCGACCACAGGCCGGGCGTGTCGAACACGAGCTCCGACTTGTCGGTCGCGAGGTCGTAGCGATACACCGCGTACGAATCCGCCGCGAGGTTGTTCGCGGTGTACACGAGCGACTTGCCATCGTCGGCGATGAACTGCAGTGCGGTCTGCACCTTCGGCGTGTGGAGAATGACCTTGAGCGGCCCGCCCTCGATCGAGAGCAGATACAGCCCGGGGTTCTCCGAACCGCCGCTGTCGCGGCTGACCACCAGCCATCGGTCGTCCGGCATGATGGCGACGGCCGTCGTCCTGTCCTCGCCGGCGGTGAGCTGCACGGCGAACTTCATCGGCCCGTCCTGGCGCCACACCTGCATCGTCCCGGTGACGCGGGTGTTGAACACCATGCGATCACCCTTCGATGTGAGGATGCCGCCGCCGGCACCGCGCGTGTCGATCATGGTCTGGATCTTCCGCGACACCCTCTCGTCGAGGGGCTTGGGCGCGAACTGCGCGATCATCTCCGGCGTCACGCTCTCCGCACCGAGTCCGGAATAGCCCGCTGCCGCCGCTGGCTTTCCACCCGGCGCCGGTTTCGCGGTCGCGAACGGATCGGGCTTTGCCGCCGGCTTGGCCGAGTCAGCGACCGCGACCGAGGACATCAGACACAGCGAGACGAGGGTCATCCGGGCCATGGCCCCGGACGCTACTACATCTCGACGTGGCCGCGGTGCTCGCGCTCGAGGGCTCGCTTCAGCTTGTCGAGCGCCGAGTTCTGGATCTGCCGGATGCGCTCGCGCGACAGGTGGTACTGGTCACCGATCTCGCGGAACGTCCGCTCCTCGTCGTCGCCGAGCCCGAACCGCTTGGTCAGGACATCGGCCTCGATCGGGGACAGATGATGCAGGAGCCGCGTGACCTGCGACGTCAGCGTTGCCGTGGTCATGTCGTCCTCGGGCGAGTGCTCCTCGGAGTCCGGATCGGCCATGGTCTCGCCGAAGCTGCGATCATCATCATCGTGCACGGGCCGGTCGAGCGACATCGGCTGGCCCATGATGTAGCGGTGCATCTGGTTCAGCTTTGCAAGCGGAACCCGCGCGGCCTTCGCCAGCTCCTGCGGACTGGGCGGACGACCGAGCTCGCCGACCAGCGCCTGGCGCACCTTCTCGAGCTGCTGCTGCGCCTCGAGCATGTGGACCGGGATGCGGACCGCACGCGCCTTGTCCGCCAGCGCGCGACCGATCGCGTGCCGGATCCACCAGCACGCATAGGTCGAGAACCGGAGGCCACGGCGGTAGTCGAACCGCGCGACCGCGTGCATCAGGCCGAGGTTGCCTTCCTGGATCAGATCCGCGAGCGGCATGCCGCCCCGGTCGTACCGGCGCGCCATCGTCACCACGAGGCGGAGGTTGGCGCGCACGAACTCGTCGCGGAGGTTCCCGGCGTCTCGGTGCGCCTGACGGACACCGTCGAAGTAGGCACCTGCATCGCGCGCCGTAGCGTCGGTCCACCAGGTATCGCTTCCAGCCGAGGCCGCCTCGCGCGCGCGGAACAGCTCGCGCACGACGGCATCGATGTGGACGCGATCGAGATCGAGCTTGCGCAGCTCGAGTGCCGCCTCGCGCGCGCACGCACGGAGCTTCTTGCACAGCTTCTCGTCCTTGCGCGCGCGCTTGGACTTCAGCATCTCGTCGATCACCTTCTCGAGCTTCGGGAACGCCACGGGCGCCTCGAGGTTCGGGCCGATCAGCGCGAGCAAGGGGCGCACGACATCCGCGCGCGAGAGCACGCGCTCCCACGTCAGGATCTCGGTGTCCTCGATGCCCTGGCTGAGCTCGCGCTCGTCCTCGGGGGTGAGGAGCTCGTGCGCCGCAAGCTGACGGAAGTACGCGGCGAGATGATCGTCCGAGTCGAGCGAGCGCATCGGACGGACGGCCTTCGTCGGCACGACCAGGACGGCCTCGATCTCGGGAGCGAGCGTTGGCGCCACAGCGCCTGCTGCACCCGAGCGATTCTGCCGTGCGGTTGCCGGACGATGAGGACGGACGGTCCCCGTGGCCGT
>JAYVLW010000908.1:0-9317 GCA_043759315.1 Myxococcales bacterium | reverse complement strand
AAGGCCGATCGTCAAGCGTCCGCAGATCTCGACGACGAAGGGGCAGGAGCCCGCGATGAGCGAGGACGATGCGCAGCGGTTCGCGTCGATCCTCACCGGCTCGGAGGTCGGGAAGACCGGCGCGAACGATCTCAACAAGCGCCAGCCAGGGGCGGACCTCAGCAAGCAGATCGACGCGGTCGGCAATCGCGAAGTCGTGGTCGGCAACGATCAGAACGGCTTCCGCCAGAAGCCGCGGGAGGGCCTCGGTACGAACCCGAACGGACCTCCGATCGATGACCCCACACAGGTCGCGCTGCAGAAGCCGAAGGGCGAGGGCGAGCCCAAGGGCCGCATCCAGATCAGGCCGCTGCCGCCGGAGGGCCCGGGCACCACGCTGACCGTGGCGATGGTCCTCGACAAGATCAGCGGCGTCTACATGCCCGGCCTGCAGCGCTGCTACAAGAAGGGCCTCCTGGGCGACGCGAAGCTCGGCGGCAAGATCGCCGTATCGTTCACGGTCGGCGAGCGCGGCGGGTTGCAAGACGGCAGCGCGCGCGGCGTGTCGAGCGAGGTCGACGCGTGCGTCGGGGACTTCATGCAGAGCTGGCGCTTCGCGATCCCGCGCGACAAGGACGGCGATCCGACCGAGGCGTCGTTCAAGCTGACGCTGGCGCTCCAGCCGGGCTAGCGGCATGCTGTAGCGATGGTCCTGCGCGGTCTCGCTCTCGTGATGGTCATCGCGAGCGTTGTGGCCGCGGCACCCAGGCCGAAGAGACCGACGCCGCGGTGGGAGACCCTGCCGCTACCGCCGGAGATGCCGAAGGCGACGAGCTCGGGCACCGTCGAGGTCAAGGGCGCGCAGATCTACTACGCGATCTACGGCGTTCCCGCCGGGGAGCCGGTGGTGCTGCTGCACGGCGGGCTCGGCAACTCGGACCACTTCGCGTTCCAGATGCCGGCGCTGACCTCGCTGTTCAAGGTCATCGTGATCGACTCGCGCGGGCAGGGTCGGAGCACGCTATCGAAGGGGAAGCTCAGCTACCACGCGATGGCCGAGGACGTGATCGGCGTGCTCGACAAGCTCGCGATCAAGAAGGCGGCGTTCGTCGGGTGGAGCGATGGCGGCGAGATCGCACTCGACCTCGCGATCCACCAGCCGGACCGCGTATCGAAGATCTTCGTCGTCGGCGCGAACTACGACGCGGCCGGGAGCAAGGCCCGCGGCGGCTCGTCCACGGCCACGTTCCAGGCCTACGCCGCGAAGTGCAAGGCGGACCACGCGAAGCTGTCCTCCAAGCCGAAGTCGTACGACGCGGTGATCGACGCGCTGCTCCCCGTGTGGCGCAACCCGGCCGGCTTCACCAAGGCGCAGCTGAAGTCGATCCAGGCGCCCAGCGCCATCGCACTCGGCGATCACGACGAGATCATCGTGCTCGACCAGGTGAAGGAGATGGGGACCCTGATCCCGAAAGGCCAGGCCGTCGTGTTCAAGGACGCCAGCCACTTCGTGATGTGGCAGGACCCCGAGAGCTTCAACCAGGCGCTCGTCGCGTTCCTGACCGCATCGCAGTAAGCTGTGCCCGATGCCTGAGTCGGGCGAACTGGTCGGGCCGTACCGGCTCGTGTCCCAGCTCGGCAAGGGTGCGATGGGCGAGGTGTGGCGCGCCCGCGACGAGCGACTCGATCGCTACGTCGCCCTCAAGGTGCTGCCGGCCGACGCCGCCGGCGATGTCGAGCGCCGCGCCCGCATGCTGCGCGAGGCCCGCGCGGCCGCCGCGATCCGCCACCGCAACGTCGTGACGCTGTTCGACATCGTCAACCACCACGGTGACGACATCCTCGTGATGGAGCTCGTCGAGGGCCGCACGCTGTCGGAGACCCTGCGCAAGGACGGGCCGCCGACCCTCGAGGTGGCGCTGCGCTGGATCGAGGGCGTGGCCGAGGCGCTCGTCGCCGCGCACGAGCAGGGCATCCTCCATCGCGATATCAAGGCTGCGAACATCATGGTCACGCCCGATGGCGTGAAGGTCCTCGACTTCGGTCTCGCGAAGCTTCTCGACGACGTGCCGGTCCCGATGCCCGTGCGTGCTCCGGCGGTACCCGACGCGGCGATCGCGCTCGACGAGACCATGCAGTCCGAGTCGAACCCGAAGCTGCCGCGCACCGCGGCCGGGAGCACGGAGATCGAGAGCTACCAGACCCATGCCGGGCAGCTGATCGGCACCCCGCTCTACATGGCCCCCGAACAGATTGACGGCGCCACACCCGACGAGCGCAGCGAAGTGTTCTCGGTCGGCGTGCTCGCGCACGAGATCCTCACCGGCAAACCGCCGTACACCGCGACCTCGATGGCGGAGCTGTTCCGCCAGATCAAGTCCGTCCCGGCGCCGCCGCTCGACAGGGTGCCCGACGCGATCGCGGCGATCGTCGACCGCGCCCTCGCGAAGGCACCGGCGGATCGCTATCCGACGATGCAGGCGCTGCGCGACACCGTGGCCGCGGAGCGCGCGCGCAGGTTCGCACCACCCGCGCGCCGCTGGCCGCTCGTGGTGGCCGCCGCGCTGCTCGTGATCGGCGGGGCCGCCGCGGTGGTGTTCTGGCGGGCGCATCGACCCGCGCCGGTGCGCCCGGGCGACGAGCTCGTGAAGCGCGCCCTCGACGAGTACGACGTGTTCTACAACGACAAGGCGCTGTCCTCGCTGCGCGCGGCGCTCGCCGTTGCCCCCGATCACCCGCGGGCGAACGCGTACATGATCCTGTTCGGCGGCGCGCCGCAGGCCGATCGCGATACCGCGCTCGCCGGTGCCCGCCGTGCGCTCCCCACCACCGACGAGCACACGAAGGATCGCGCGCTCGTCGATGCGGCGATCACGTACACGCAGCAAGGCGCGCCCGCCGCCCGTACCGCGCTCACGGGTGCCGGCGCGCCGAGCGATCGCGAGCTCGCGTTCTGGGCCGCGGAGCTATCCTACCGCGCGGGTAACTACGCCGCCGCGGGCGACGAGTACAAGGCTCTGCTGGCCGACTCCGCTCCGTCGCTGCGCGGCCGGATCTACGACCATTACTCCTCGGTGCTCCTCTACGTCGACGACCCGACCGAGGCGCTGCGGATCGGCAAGATGTACCGCGACGCGTTCCCCGGCGAGGCCGACGCCGTCGGCGTCTATGCCACGACGCTGGCCGCCGCGGGCAAGTCCGACGATGCGATCACGGCCGCCGAGGAAGCCCTCCGCCTCGCCGAGGGCGAGGACACCCTCGCCGGCCTCGCGAAGGTCCTCGCGCTCTCCGGCAACCGCACGCGCGCGAAGGAGCTCTACCAGCGCTCGCTGGAGCGCGCGGGCGCATCGCGCCGGCCCCTTCGCCGTGCTGCGCTCGCGTTGCTCCAGTGGATCGACGGTGACGCCACCGGCGCGCTGGCGACAGTCACGCCGTGCCTCCCTGGCGGCTCCGACGCGGCGGCGCGCGAGCGGGGTGCGTGTCTGTTCCTCGCCGGCGTCCTCGATCCCGATCGTGCCACCGAGATCGCTTCGCAGCTCGACGCCCTCGCGGCCGATGCCGTCCCGACGAAGCCCGCCTACGGCGCACCCGCCTCGCTCGCCGGCCTCGTCCGCGCGCGCGCGCGCTTCTTCGGCGGCGCTTGCGTGTTGCCGCCGGACCCTTCGACCGCGACGCCGATCGCCGATCCGAAGCTGGGCGCGGCGTACACGGCGCCGCTCGATTTCTACGCCGCGTATCACGTGCCGTTCTTCGCGACCTGGGCGCTCTGCGAGCGAGCGGCGCTGCTGGCCGCGAGCGGCGACAAGGCCGGCGCGGCGGTGCTGCTCGATGCCGCCGCCGCCAAGGCGCCGAACCGCACCTGGCTCAAGCGGTAGAGCGCGCGCGCCACCAGCCGTCGACGATCGCCGCGACGGTGACGAACCCGAGGCCGAGGCGATCGCGCGTGCCCTGCGCGAGCAGCAGCTTCTGCGCGATCTGCCGCGCTCGCTTCGGCTGAGTGCCGAGCAGCACATCCGTGGTCGTCGGCAGGATTCGCGAGCCGAGGCCGATGTTCGGAGCATCCGGGCTCCCGGTCGCGAGGTTGTCCTTCATCGCGAACACCGCGGCGACCGCGCGCGCCACCCGCCACGCCTTCGCGCGGGACCACATCGTCGCGCGCTGCTCCTCGGTGAGGCGATTCCACAGCCGCGCTACGTCGACATAGTTGATCGCGGGGACGATCAGCTCGTGGCGCGCGACGTGGACGGCACAGATGAGCAGCTCGTCGATCCGATCGAGACGGCGCTCGCCGACGCCGACCGGATCGAGCGTCGTGCGCGCCCAGACGTCGTCGATCGGGATCGCGGTGCGGTAGGGCTGCACGATGTTGCGGTGGAGCTCGAGCATCACGTCGCCGCGGAGGAACACGGTCGCGTGGTAGAAGTCCGACATCTTGCGGTCGAAGCCGACACGCTGGAAGCCGAGCTCCTGCACGAGCTGGACCGCGTCGGGCAGTTGCGGCCTGCGGATCAGCACGTCCATGTCGTTCATCGGCCGTTCCGCTGGATCGGGATAGATCGTTCCTACGAACGCGCAGCCCTTGATCAGCGCGATGTCGATCTCGCGCGCGGTCAACGCGCGGATCACCTCCTCGAGGACCCTGCGCCGACGCGCGGCGACGACCATGCACGCGGCGTAGTCGGCCTTCGCGCTCTGCATGCCGCGGCGATACGCGATCGGCGCGAGGTGACCGACGGGCAACAGCTCGCGGGGTGGAGCTTCGGCCATCGGGCGATCCATCAGGACCGCCGCGACGAACGCGCGCATGCGCGCGAGATCATGGTTCGACGCCACGGCTCTCCACGAGACCAACGATGGCCTCGATCGCATCCTGCGGGGTCGACGTGTGAAGGCCCCACGTGGGGACACCGGCGAACGCGGAAGGGATCCGTCCGAGCATCTCGGGCTCGTGGCGGAACATCGCCGGCCACAGCGCGTTCAGCGACTCGCCGCTCGTCAGCTCGACCAGCGCGTTCGCTGCATCGGCCGCGTGCGTGATCGCGACGACGCCGATCGCGCGCGCCTCGCCGCGCCAGATCCGCGGCTCCGGCGGGTGGAACATGCGAAACCCGGTCCGCGCCGGATCGCGGAACACGTACGCATCGCAGGTGTAGCCGGGCGGAACGATGCTGGTCGGATCCTCGATGTTGAGCGCGCGCGCGAGGCCGCGAACCCGCCGGTCACCGAGGAGCACGTTGCACTCTTCGCTCAGGTAGCGATAGCCGCGGGCGAGCAGAGCGCGGACCAGCGTGCTCTTTCCCGCACCCGAACGCCCGGCGAAGATGATCGCGCGGCCGAGGTCGTCGACCACGGCGCCCGAGTGAAGCGGCACGCCGGCGGTGCGCAGCACGACGCGGTTGTACAGATCGAGCTCGAACGCGGGGACCAGCTCGATGGGCAGCTCCCACGTCGAGACGACCTGGTCATCGCGGACGAGGCGCGGATCGGTCCCGGCGAGCGTGTACGAGATCTCGGCATCGGACGTGACGTCCGCGTACGAGCGCAGCACGCCCTCGAGCAAAGGCACGATCGCCGGCGCGTCGGTGCGAACCCGGACCGCGATGCCTAGACAGTCGATGGTGCGTTGCCACACGGCTCGAGGATTCCAGAGGTCATGAGCTGCTGGACGATCGCGTGCACATCTCGCGCGATGGCGTCGGTGCTCTCTGTCGGAAAGCTCTCGTGAAACACGCGTGCGACCTCCTCCTCGGTCGACTCGGCTTGAAACAGCTCGAGCACCGCGGTCGCGGTGGCGTTGAGGATCACGGCATCCAGCCCATCGTCGCTGGCGACCACCGCGTCACCGTCGGGAAGCTCCCGGATCGTCAACCCTGCGCGCACGCGGAGCCGAGTCATCGTGCCTCCCGCAACAGGGCGAGCCCGACCTCGGTGACGCGGCAGCTCGTGCACTGCAGACGACGCGTCGCTTCCTCCGCGAGCGGCAGGCCACGCGGTTCCCGAGGCATGCGCGGCGCCATGAGGATCTCGAGCAACGAGCCATCACGGACGTTGCCGAGCACCGACGTGCGCTGGAAGATGCACGGCACCACGTCGCCGGTGTACATGACGCACAGCTTGCCGTCGCTCCGCGCGTTGGTGGCGCGATGCCCGCCCCCCTCGCTCGGCCGGGCGGCGAGCGCGAGCTCCTGACTGGAGACCGCGTGCTCGACGCCACGCCCGACGGAGAACGTGCGCGACACGGAGATCTCTGCGACCCCGCGCGCATTCAGGAGCTCGATCAGCGCGGCGACATCCGTTGCATGGTCGACGACGATGATCGCGGCGCGCACGGGGAGCTCGCGCGCCACCACCCGGTCGATCGCCGAGAGCGTGCGGCGGTGGCTCCCCGGGGTGCGCGTGATCCGATCGTGCGCATCGGGATCGGCGCTGTAGATCGAGAACGCGAACGCGGGGCGAGCCGGAGCGAGGTCCGCGAGGAGCTCGTCGGTCAGGGCGAGCCCGTTCGTGTAGATCTCGACGTGCTCGATGCCGACCGCGCGGGCGTGGCAGAGCGCGTCGGTCAGGAAGTCGCAGAGGAGCGGATCGCCGCCCGTGAGCTGGATGCGTCGGAACCCGAGCGCGCGGGCCTGCTCGATCACCGACAGCGCGGTCGCGCGATCGAGTGAAGCGGTGACCGTTGGCGCCGCATCCGCGTAGCAATGGACGCAGCGCTCGTTGCACCGACCGAGTAGCTCGACGAACAGCGTGTCGAAGCCATCCAGCCGCACCACATCGAGGGGCGTCAGCGGAACCGACGGCGTGGCAAGCCAGCTCGCGAGCTCCTGCAGGGATGCGTGTGCGGGCGCGAGCCTGAGCAATGCCGGCGTCGGCGCGCCTCGCGCGAGCGATGCTTCGACCTCGGCGCACAGCGAGCCCTCGATCGTCGCGCGCGCACCCGAGCCACTGAGGATGAGGTAGCGATCCGCTTGCCGCGCTACCAATCCGCGGGTCTGTGGAAACAACCGTCCGAGCGATGGCCTCGCGGCCTCGCTCATTGCTCGGTCGATTGACCCGAGGTATCGGCCGCAGCCGGATTGGCCTGCGACGGGGCAGGCGCGGTACGGCAGCTTGCTCCACCCGACGGCGCGCACGAGCACGGCTCCGGCTGGCAGCCCGCCTGGCTCAGCGCGATCGAACCGATCACCACCGGAGGCACGTAGATCGCCATTCGCAGCAGGCGTCGGCGCGCGTCGTTCACGGGCGCGGTCTTGTCGGTCTTCTTCTCGGACATGGGCGTTCCAGCTACGTTTGATTCCGCGAACCCTGCGAACGTTCAAACCGTCGCTGTGGGCTCAGTCGACCACAGATTCGGGCCGATCGGCAACACCATAGCGTGACCTCTCGCACCCGCTACGTGAGGAAATCGCAAAGTATTCTCGCCCTCCCGGGGGCCGGGCGTAGTATCGCCTCAGCTTCACGAGAGGAACGAATCCATGCGCCTTCACATTGCCTTGCTGTTCACGGTTGCTGCCACGGGTTGCGCAGGAGAGGACGGCACGTCCTTCCTGACCGACCTCAACGACGAAGCGCCGGGAGCGAACTGCCCGAGCGGCGGCGTTCGCATCGATACCGGCCCGGATGACAATGGAAACGGGAGCTTGGACAGCGGCGAAGTCGCCGACTCGAAGTACGTCTGCGGGAACTCGCAAGTGACCGACGTCAACCCCGAACCCCCGGGCGCGAACTGCCCGGGTGGCGGCGTCAAGGTCCAGGTCGGCAACGATGCGAACCACAACGGCATGCTCGAGGGCACCGAGGCGACCTCCACGGACTACGTCTGTGGCTCCGGCACGGCCGTGGTGACGAAGGCGTTCATGCAGGCCGGCGTCGCGGCGACGACGGGCCTTCCGATCACGATCGTCGCAGGCGTCATCCAGGCGACCAGCGCTGGCAAGGTGATCGCGGTCGGCAGCTCGGACATGTTCTGCACCTCGGCGCAGTGCCCGACCCAGCCCTCTCCGGCGCCGTCGGCCTCGGCGTACCTGTGGATCGCGGACGCCGCCGACGTCGTCGCGCCCGTCGCCGATTACACCTTCACGTACGTCGAGCCGAACGTCACCCAGACGGCGACGCGCACGTCGTACTTCCCGGTCGCCGCAGCCGGCACGTTGACGTTCAACCTGCGTGGTCAGGACGTTGTCGGTGACCTCAGCTACTACCGCAGCGGTCTCACGCTGATCTTCCTGCCCTGAAGACGCTCGCGCTGCTCCTCCTGCTCGGTGCTCTCGGTTGTTCGAAGGGACACCGAGCGGAGTTGATCGATCCGCAGGCCCCGGTCCGCGTGGTGATCGCCGCGCCCGGTGGTGATGCGGTGGTCACCGTGGAGGTCGCGGACACCGAGGCCGTGATCAACGCCGGCCTCGGGAATCGCACCTCACTCGGTAGCGATGCCGGGATGCTGTTCTTCATGTCGAAGCAGAAGGACTGGTCGTTCTGGATGCACGACACGCTGATCGCCCTCGACATCGTGTTCATCACGAAGGACCTGGAGATCGCCGGCATCGTCCACAACGCGCAGCCGAGGACCGACGACTCGCGGCGCGTCGGCAAGACCTCGTACTACGTGCTCGAGGTCAACGGCGGCTGGATGGCGAAGCACGGCGTCGCCGTGGGCCAGCGCGTCCGCTTCGAGAACCTCAAGCTCTAGGCAGCTCTGGTCAGGGGGTCACCGACGGGACCGCCGGAACCGCGGCCTTCGCGCGGCCCAGCTCGATCGCGTCGAGTCGGCGCCGGATCTCGATGCCCGCGTCTCGCGGGAGCAGCGCCGAAGCATCGAGGCGGCGCACGCAACGCTTCGCGGCGTCCCACGCTTCGAGGGCGATGTGCGCGTCGCAGACCGCGAGCCAGCCGGCGACCTTGATGTCGACGGGGCCGGTCCAGTCTTCGACATCGCCGATCAGCCGGATGACCTCGGCGTTCGCGCCGCGCGGCGCGAGCAGGCGCGCGAGGGCGAGCCGCATCGGCGGATCGAGGAACTGCTCGCCACACGCCGTCTCCGCGGTCTCGATCGCCGCGAGGTTCTTGTCGCGGAGCGCGAGCTCGTAGAGCGCGGTACACACCCCGGTCCGCCTTGGGTGCAGGCGCTGGATCTGCGCGAGCCACGCCAGGGCGAGGTCGCGGCGCTGGAGATCCTCGAGGAGCTGGACCATCTGCTCGATGTACGGATAGTCGAGCGGGAGCGCGGCGACGGCGTCCTTCGCGGGGAGAACAGCGGCGAGCTCCTTGACGAGCTGCTGCGGGGAGCCGCCGACGCGAATCGCCTCCGCGTACTCGATCGCGGCCTGCGACGTCAGACCGGC
>JAYVLW010000907.1:0-8023 GCA_043759315.1 Myxococcales bacterium | reverse complement strand
GGCCGAGGCCGATGCCGTGAAGGCGACGGCCGCGCAGGATGTCGCGCGGACCAGGGCGGAGGCGGATGCCGTGAAGCGCGATGCGGCGCGCGATCTCGTCGCGGCGACGCGTGCAAAGGCCGAGGCGGAGCAGGCGCGGCGCGATGCCGAGGCCGCGCGTGCCGAGGCGGCGAACACGAAGGATGCCGCGGCACGGACGAAGGCCGAGACGGCAGCGGCGCGGCTCGAGGCGAACGCGGCGAAGGCCGATGCAGAGGCAGCGAGGGCCGAGGCGGAGCAGGCGCGGCGCGACGTCGCCCAGAAGCGGCTCGAAGCGGAGCAGGCCCGGGTCGAGGCAGCCCGGACGAAGACGGATATCGCGCGCTCCACGGCAGATGCGCAGCGTGCGCGGAGTGAGGCCGAGGCGGCGAAGGCCGATGCGGCCCAGGCGCGCGCCGAGGCGAAGGTGGCGAAGGCCGAGGCGGATGCCGCGAGGTCGGCGTCGGCGGCGGAGAAGCGCGAGGCCGAGGCCGACAAGCAGGGCGCGCTCACCGCGCGGGCCGAGGCGGAGAAGCTGCTCAGGGATGCGAGGTCGCAGCTCTCGACGCTCGACAAGAAGGCGCTCGACATCCAGGCGCGCGAGGACAAGGCGCGCGCGGCGCACGCGGCTGCGCAAGCCCGCGAGGAGGCCGCGAACGACATCGTCGCGAAGGCGACGCGCGAGCGCGAGGCGGCGGAGGCGGCGGCGATGACTGCGGCGAAGGCGCGCGATGCGTCGTCGACGCAGGCAGCCTCGGAGCGCGCGAAGCTCGTGGCCGACGCGAAGTCCGCCGAGGAGCGGCTCGCGAAGGCGAAGCAGGCGGCCGATGCGGCCGAGTCGCGCCGCGTGGCGGCAGAGACCGCGGCGAGCACGGCGCTGAAGGATCTCGATCAGACGCGCGTGACGCTCGCGGGCGTCGAGAAGCAGCGCACCAGCGCCGAGCGCGCCGCGAACGAAGCGTCGCGGAAGCGCAGCGAAGCGGAAGCGGCGGCATCCGATGCCGCACGCCGGCGCAGCGAAGCGGAGGTCGCCGCGGCGACGGCCAGCAAGCAGCGCACCGAGGCCGAGACCGCCGCGGCGATGGCGAGCAAGCAGAAGACCGAGGCCGAGCAGCAGCGGATCGTCGCCGAGCAGCAGCGCAAGGCGGCCGAGGTCGCAGCGAAGGATGCGCGGGTCGCGGCGACGGCGGCAGAGAAGCAGCGCGCGATCGCGGAGGCCGCGGCGGCCAAGGCCGTGGGCGCGAAGCACGACGCCGAGGAAGGCCTCGACGAGCTGATGGCCCGTCGCCAGGCGGCGGAGGCGGCAGCCTCGGCCCTCGAGGCGCGCAGCAGGGCCGAGGCCAAGGCCCAGGCCGAGGTCGCCGCCGCGAAGGCGCGCCAGGCAGGAGAGTCCGAGCTCGCGATCGCTCGTGCCGCAGCAACGAAGCTCGCGGACGAGCGCAAGCGGGCGGAGTCCGAGCTGGCAGATCGTCGCAAGGCGGTCGCGCAGCAGCAGGCCGAGTCCGACCGACTCCGCGTCACCGCCGCGCAAGCACGCGATGCGGCCGAGCGCGAGGAGAAGCGCCGGGCCCAGCTCGCCGCGCAGCGGATCGTCGAAGAGAAGGAGCTCGCCGTTCTCGAGACGCAGAAGGCCAGGGCGGTCAGTGCCGCGAAGGTGCCGCCCGTCGTGGTCGCGCAGGTGTCCACGCCGGTCGCGACGCCGGTGAAGATCGTGAAGTCCGCCTTCGTCAACGACATCGCCTTCAAGGGCGACCCGGGTTCGGGCCAGGTCGACATCACGATGACGGGCGACGGAGCGGTGACGCTCGGTGAGGTCACGCCGAGCCACGTCGAGCTGATCATCGACGGTGCGGAGCTCGCGCAGAAGCTCGAGCGCAAACTCGACGTCACGCGGTTCGGAAGCCCGATTCGCGCCGTATCGTCGTTCCGCGATCGCCGCACGCCGAACCGGGTGCGCCTGATCGCCGAGCTGTCCTCGCCGGTGACGCCGAGCATCGACCGCGACGGCACGAACGTCCGCTGGCGGTTCGCCGGTGACCACGTCGCGAGGAAGGCGCCGCGCACGCAGAACGTGCCGTCCCCGGTCGTCGGTGGGTTCGGCGCCGCGTCGACGCCGATCGCGCAGCAGACCGTGACCCAGCTGCCCGCGCAGGGTGCACGCAACCGCCGCGTCTATCGCGGCGCGACCGTCGACTTCGACTTCAAGGACGCGCCGATGACGGATCTCCTCCGCACCATCGCGGACACCGGCAAGGTCAACATCGTCGTCCCGGCCGGCATCGATGCGAAGGTCACGCTCCGCCTCAAGCGCGTGCCGTGGGACCAGGCGCTCGAGGTGATCCTGGCCTCGCACGGTCTGTGGTACCGCCGCGATGGAAACCTGTTCCGCATCGCGCCGCGCAAGGAGCTCGACGCGGAGGACGAGGCCGAGGCCGCCCGCCGCGACGCGCTGATCAAGTCGGAGACCCCGCGCTCCGAGGTGGTGCCGTTGAACTACGCCTCGGCAGCAGAGCTCAAGGCCAAGCTCGAGCCGATGATGTCGCCGCGCGGTCGCATCGAGGTCGACGAGCGCACGAACGCGCTGATCATCGTCGACGTCGCCGGAAACCGCGCCGAGATCCAGCGCCTCGCGCTGTCGCTCGATACGCAGACCCCGCAGATCTCGATCGAGGCGCGCATCGTCGAAGCGCGGTCCACGTTCCTCCGCCAGCTCGGCATCCAGTGGGGTGGTAACGCCTCGGCGACCGCGGCGGGTGGCAACTCGACGGGCCTCGTGTTCCCGTCGAACGTGTCGATCGGTGGTGGTGCCGACGACAACCAGACGAACCGGCGCGGTACCGCGACGCCCTCGGACTTCGCGGTCAACCTGCCGTCGCCGGTCGGTACCGGCGAGGGTGGTGCGATCGGCTTCGCGCTCGGCTCGGTCGGCGGCAACTTCAACCTGAACCTCCGCCTGTCCGCACTCGAGGACTCCGGCACGGTGCGTATCATCTCGGCACCGAAGGTCACCGTCCTCAACAACAAGGAAGCGAAGATCAGCCAGGGTGTCTCGATCCCGATCTCCGTCGTGTCGGCGGCCGGTACGCAGACGCAGTTCGTCCAGGCCGACCTCGCGCTGACGGTCACGCCCTATGTCTCGCAGCGCGACTGCGCGATCGCGATGAAGCTGAACGTCACGAAGAACGAGCCCGACTTCGTCAACGTCGGTGCTCGTGGTGACCCGACGATCCTCCGCAAGGAAGCGTCGACGCAGATGCTCGTCTCCGACGGTGAGACCTCCGTGCTCGGCGGCATCTACACGCGCAACACCGGCCTGGCGTACAAGAAGGTGCCGTTCTTCGGGGATCTCCCGGTGATCGGCTGGTTCTTCAAGAACCGTCGCGAGAACGACGATCGCACCGAGATCCTCGTGTTCATCACGCCGAAGATCACGAACAAAGCCCTGCTACGCTGCCAGTAGTGCGCCGACCTTCGCGAGGCGGTACGTGAGGCTGTTCCTGGTCGGGTTCATGGCCGCCGGCAAGACGTCGGTCGGTCGCGCGCTCGCCGCTCGCTCCGGCCGCCGGTTCGTCGATCTGGATGACGTGATCGCCGCGCTGGGAGAGCCGGTCGCACAGCTCGTCGGCCGCGACGAGGCCGAGTTTCGCCGCCGCGAAGCCGCCGCGCTCGCCCAGGTGATCGCCGAGGCGGACGACGCCACGGTGATCGCGACCGGCGGAGGGACCGCGGCGTTCGGCGACAACCTCGCGCGCATGCGTGACGCGGGGCTCGTGGTCGCGCTCGGTGTGGATCTCGACGAGGTCGCGCGCCGTGCCGCCGATGGACCGCCACGTCCGCTGCTCGCATCGGCCGAACAGCTCGCCGCCGCGCGCGCGCCGATCTATCGCCGCGCCCACGCCGTGGTCGATACGACGGGGCGCTCGATCGACGAGGTCGTCTCCGCGGTCAGCGCGGTCGAGACCAGCGCCGTGCGACTCCCACCCGGAACCCACGCCACGTTCCTCGCACTCGGCGATCGAACCTATCCGATCACGCTGGATGCCGGCGCACCCACGATGGACTCGATCCGCGCCCTGCTCGGTGCCGCGTCGAAGATCGCCGTGATCACCGACGACAACGTCGCGCGGCACTGGGCGAGCGCGGTCACCGGCGACGTCACGGTGACGGTGCCGCCCGGCGAAGCGAGCAAGTCATTCGCGACCTACGAGCGCGTGTGCAACGAGCTGATCTCCGCGGGCCTCGATCGCGGCTCGGCGATCGTGGCCCTCGGCGGCGGCGTGGTCGGCGACCTCGCCGGGTTCGTCGCCGCGACGCTGTTCCGCGGCATTCCCGTGGTCCAGGTCCCGACGACGATCGTCGCGATGACCGACGCCGCCATCGGCGGCAAGACCGCCATCGATGTCCCGGCCGGCAAGAACCTCGTCGGTGCGTTCCATCAACCGCGCCTGGTCGCGTGCCACCTTGCGACGCTGAACACCCTCCCAGCGCGCGAGCGCCGCGCCGGGTTCGGCGAGCTGTGGAAGTACGCGCTGCTCGACGGTCCCGACCTGTGGCGCGCCGTTCAGGCGTGCGCGGCCTGGGCCGCTGGTCCGGACGGCGGACAGCCACCGGCCGTGCTGCGCGAGGTGATCGAGCGCTCGATCGCCTACAAGGCCGCGATCGTCGGCCGTGACGAGCGCGAGCGCACGGGCCACCGCGCGCTGCTCAACCTCGGCCACACGGTCGGGCACGCGATCGAGTCGGCGTCGGATGGAGCGCTGCTCCACGGCGAGGCCGTCGGGCTCGGCCTGGTCGCCGCGTGCAGGATCTCGGCCGCGCTCGGCCATGTCTCGGTCGAGGCCGAGGTGACCGCGGCGCTGGTCTCCAGCGGCCTGCCGGCGGAGCTCGATCCGTGGTTACGCGACGACGTTCTCGCCCGTGTCCAGGTCGACAAGAAGCGAATCGGCAGAAACCTCATGTTTCTCGTCGTGCGCGAGGTGGGCCGGTGTGAGCCCGTCGAGATCGCCGTCACCGAAGTGCGAAGAATTTTGCGATCTACACCAGCGGCTTGATACGATTTTCCCCTCGGAGGAGCCATGCATCGCCTATCCACACTGATCTCTCTCGGTCTCGCCCTGACCGCCTGTACGGCGAGTGAGGGCGACGAGGGCATCTTCCTGTCGAAGAACGTAGCTCCCGGCGACGGCTGTACGCTCAACGCTACTGCTACGGAGCTGTTCCGCACCCACGGCACGGTGAGCGCGTTCAGCGGCGGCTATCGGATCTTCCCGCAGATGGTCTCGAAGATCACCGCGACCGAGACCAACGCCCAGCAGCGAACGATCCAGGTGCGGGGAGCGCGTATCGACATCGAGACCACCGACCCGGCGCTCAACGGAATCCCCGCCGATGTTCGTCGTTTCGAGTCGCGGTTCGCCGCGCCGATCGCGCCGAACGGCGGCATCACCGACGCCGAGTTCATCGGCATCAGCGAGGACTACCTGAAAGCGGCGGCCGCGATCAAGGGCGCCGGATCATGGGAGAGCGAGGTCATCGTGCACGCGATCGTGTACGGCGATCTTGCAGGCTCCGAGGTGACCAGCCAGAACGACTGGGAGTTCCCGGTCACCGTCTGCAACGACTGCGTCGTCAACGTCGTCGGCGCCTGCCCGCTACCGGCGGGAACGATCGTGCGGGACGCGCGCGGGGCGTGCAGCCTGTTCCAGGATGGCTTCGTCGATTGCTGCACGACCTCGTCGAACCAGCTGCAGTGTCCGGCAACCGTGGGCGCGCAGTTCGCGCTCAACGTGACCGTGACCGGCACCATGAGCGGAACCGCCATCACCCCCGGCACCGGCACCGTGACGTCCGCGCCCGCGGGGATCAACTGCCTCGGGGACTGCGACGAGATCTACAACCAGGGCACCGTGGTCATGCTGACAGCGACCGCGACGCCGGCGACCGTGGCGCCGATCGGGACGACCACGTTCGCGGGCTGGACGGGCAACTGCACGGGCACCGGTACGTGCATGGTCACGATGGACGCAGCCAAGAACGTCACGGCGACGTTCAACCACAACGCTCCATAGAAACCGGCCCCGGCGCTGGCGCCGACTGCGGCGCCTCTAGTAACGTCGTTCCCCAAGGTGGCCTTTGTTCGCTGAAACGCTCAAGAAGGTCGTCGACAACGTCGACGGTGGAATTGCTGCGGTGATCATGGGTCTCGACGGCATCCCCGTCGAAACCTACGTGCGCCTGCAGGATCGCGTGGACGTCAACACCGTGGCGATGGAGTTCAGCTTCATCCTCGGGCAGGTCCGCAAGGCCGGCGATAGCCTGGCGGTCGGCTCCCTCGAGGAGATGGTCGTCAAGGCGCAGCGCCTCCTGCTGGTGTGCCGGATGATCTCGCCGCAGTACTTCATCGCGATCGCGATCTCACCCGAGGGCAACTTCGGTAAGGCGCGCTTCCTCGCGCGGCTCGCGACACCGACGCTGGTTGCCGCGCTGTAGTGGCCCGACAGAGCCGAGCAGCGAGCGTCAGGATCTCGGTCCTTCACGGACCGAACCTCAACTTGCTCGGAACGCGGGATCCCGCGGTCTATGGCACCACCACGCTCGCGGAGATCGATCGCGAGCTGACGCGCCGCGCCAACGACCGCGGCGCCGTGGTGCGGTGCGCGCAATCGAACCTCGAGGGCGAGCTCGTGGAGTGGATCCAGCAGGCGAAGGCCTGGGCGTCCGCGATCGTGATCAATCCCGGCGGCTACACGCACACCTCGGTCGCGATCCGTGACGCGCTTGACGCCGTTAACCTGCCGGCCGTCGAGGTGCACTTATCGAACCTGCACGCGCGCGAGGCCTTCCGGCAGGTCTCCGTGACCGCCGCCGTGTGCATCGGTCAGATCTGTGGCTTCGGGGCACAAAGCTACTACCTGGGACTGGACGCGGCCCTCGCGCATGTGGAAGCTACGCCTCGTCATGGCCAAAAAAGGCAAAGAGGACGCTGATCAAGACCGCTCGTCGATCGTCGAGATCGCGCGCGGTCTCGCCGAGATCCTCACCGAGCATCACCTGAGCGAGCTGGTTGTCGAGACCGAGGGCACCACCGTGACCCTGCGGCGCGAGAGCAACGTGCAGATGACGATGGCCGCGCCCATGCAGATGGGCCAGCCGATGCAGCAGGCGTTCACCCATCACCACCAGGCGCCCGCGGCGGCGTCGGCCCCCGCTCCGGTTGCCGCTGTCATCGACGACAAGGCGCACGTGGTGACCTCGCCGTTCGTCGGCACGTTCTATCGCAAGCCGAACCCCGACTCGCCGAACTACGTCAGCCTGGGCGACAAGGTCGACAAGGGGCAGGTGCTCTGCATCGTCGAGGCGATGAAGCTGATGAACGAGATCGAGGCAGATACCGCCGGCACGATCAGCGGCATCCTCGTCGAGGATGGCGCACCCGTCGAGTACGGCCAGGCCCTGTTCAAGATCACCTAGCCATGTTCCGCAAGGTCCTCGTCGCCAATCGCGGAGAGATCGCGCTGCGCGTGATCCGCGCGTGCAAGGAGCTCGGGCTCGAGTCCGTGGCGGTGCACTCCACCGCGGACGCCGACGCACTGCACGTGAAGTTCGCCGATCAGGCCGTGTGCATCGGCCCGCCGCCGTCGAACAAGAGCTACCTCAACGTGCCGCAGATCATCTCCGCGGCCGAGGTCACCGGCGCCGATGCGATCCACCCTGGCTACGGCTTTCTCTCGGAGAACGCCGACTTCGCCGAGGTGTGTCGCAAGTGCGGCCTGAACTGGATCGGCCCATCGCCGGATGCGATGCGCCTGATGGGCGACAAGATCCGCGCGCGCGAAGCGATGGCGAAGGCCGGCGTACCGATGCTGCCGGGCACCGCCGGCATCCACGACGAGATCGCGCTTCTCGAGTCTGCCGATCGCATCGGCTTCCCGGTGATCCTCAAGGCGAGCGCCGGCGGCGGCGGTCGCGGCATGAAGATCGTCTACGAGAAGGAGAAGCTCCTCGA
>JAYVLW010000906.1:0-5834 GCA_043759315.1 Myxococcales bacterium | reverse complement strand
CTGACGATGCAACGCATGAAGACCTCCGGGCGGTCGCGGCTGCACACTACGTGCCTTCAGGTGATGGCGCCATCCCACAGGTATGACTCGTGCACCAGGGCTCCTGGTACGCTCGCATGATGGACGACACGCCGCGCACGCGGCTCCAGCCCCGCCCGGTGCGGATGGTGCACCGCCTGCGGATCACGGTGGAGACCGGCCCGGATGCTGGCACGCAACACGCTCCGGATGACGCCGCCACGATCGCGATCGGCACCAGCGAGGACAACGCGATCGTTCTCACCGATCCCACGGTCAGCCGCTATCACCTCGAGCTGCGCCGCACCGCGAGCGGAATCCAGCTCTCCGACCTCGGCAGCCGCAACGGCACCTGGGTCGGCGGCCTCCGCATCGAGCGCGCGATCGTCCCGGCCGGCACCCGCCTCAAGATCGGCGACACCACGATCGCCGTCGACGACGCCGGCTCGAGCGTCGCACCACCGCTGACCGAGGCGCCGCGTCCACCCGATCTGGTGGGCGAGAGCGATGGCATCCGCGAGGTCGCGCGCCTCGTCCACAAGCTCGCGCGCGTCGACTCATCCGTCCTCATCCAGGGCGAGACCGGCACCGGCAAGGAGGTCGTCGCGCGCGCGCTCCACGAGGCCAGCCCCCGCCGCACCGGGGAGCTTGTCGTCGTGGATTGCGGCTCGATGCCGGCCACGCTGATCGCCTCGATCCTGTTCGGCCACGAGAAGGGTTCGTTCACCGGCGCCGATCAACGGCGCACCGGCGCGTTCGAGCGCGCCCAGGGCGGCACCGTGCTGCTCGACGAGATCGGCGAGCTCCCTCTCGAGGTCCAACCCGCGCTCCTCGGCGTGCTCGAGCGCCGCGCGTTCACCCGCGTCGGCGGCGCGCAATCGATCGCCGTCGACGTGCGTATCCTCGCTGCCACACATCGCGATCTCCGCGCCGAGGTCAACGCCGGTCGGTTCCGCGCGGATCTCTACTATCGCCTCGCGGTCGCGAAGATCCTGATTCCACCGCTGCGGGATCGCCCCGAGGACATCGCACCGCTCGCTGCGCACTTCGTCGAGCGCCTCACCGGCATCTCCGAGCTCGGTCCGCTCGGGCCCGCCATCGATGCCCTCAAGGCGCACCCGTGGAGCGGCAACGTCCGCGAGCTGCGCAACGTCGTCGAAGCCGCCATCGTCATGGGCGAGCTCGATCTCGGCGGTGACCAGACCCAACCACTCGCCGCCGCCCCCGCGCCAGGCCGGGACATCGCCGCCTATCGCGATGCTCGCGCCGCCGCGCTCACGCGCTTCGAGGCCGAGTACCTCAAGGACTTGATCGCACGCACGGGCGGCAACGCATCGGAGGCCGCGCGCGTCGCCCGCATGGATCGGCCGTACCTGCTCACGCTGTTGCGCAAGCACGGCCTCCGCAGCTAGCCGGCTTTTTCAGCCTGGGGCTTCGCCGGCGCCTTCGGAGCGGGCGGTGCCTTCGGGGTCGCCTTCGGAGCAGGCGCCTTCGGAGCGGGCGTCGTCTTCACCGGAGTCGGAGCCGGTGCCGGTGCGGGCGCAGGCGTCGCCATGGGAGCCGGCGCGGGCGCCGGAGCCGGTGCGGGCTCGGGCGCCGCGGGCGGCTCCTCGTCAGGATCGATGCCGGTGATCTCGTCGATGTCGGGCGCCTGGTACGGGAGGATCGGCGTATCCGCCATGATCTTTCCCGCGCCGCCGCCACCGCACGCCGACAGTCCAAACCCGAGGGCCAGAATCTTTGCTAGGTCCCGCATCGGGTGGACGCTACCACGTCAGTAGCTGGCGATCAGGCTTACCCCGGAGAACGTGCTGTATCCGCGCACCATCACGTAGTAGTCCCCGGCCGCCGTGTTGGTCGCGGTGCAGGTTTCGGTGTTGCCGTTCAGGTACGGGCGGCACGCGTAGGTGGTCGTGGTGGGCCGCGAGCCCGCCCTCGTATAGAGATCGGCGTCGCCGGTGCCGCCGCTCATCTTGATGGTCAGCGTCTTCCCGGCGGGCACCGCCACGCGCCAGTACTGCGCACTGCTCGCCGCGCCGGCGACGCCGGTCACCGCCGCGCCGTTCGTCAGGTACGGGTCGCCCGTGCCACCACCGGCCACGTAGGCGCCCTTCAGCGTCACGCCTGCGAAGGCGGCGTAGCCGTTGAGCATCACGTAGTACGTACCGGCCGCCGGGTTCGTGATGGTGCATGTCTCGGTGTTGCCGTTGAGGTACGGGCGGCACGCGTAGGTGGTCGTCGTGGGCTGCGTGTTGACCGCGCCGACGTACATGTCCGCGTCGCCCGTGCCGCCGGAGATCGTGAACGTCACGCTCGCCTGACCCGCGGGGACCGCGAGCGTCCAGGTCGCCGAGCTGCCCGTCGCTCCGGAGACGCCGGTGACCGGGACGTTGTTCGTCAGCGCGCCCGGAGTGGTGCCACCACCGCCGCCGCCGCCACCGCCGCCGCCACACGTCGTGGGCGCCGTGCCGACCGCGACCGCCGCCCATGCACAGCCGACGGCATCCTTCGTGGCCTGGTCGTAGCCGAGCGCCGTCGCCGCCTGCTCCATCGCCGTGCGCACCGTCGCGAACTTCGAGGTCGACGTGAGGATGTCGGTCTGCGCCTTGTAGAGGATGCGGATCGCCTTGTCCATGCCGATGCCGGTGACCAGCGTGGTGGTCTTGTTGCGCGGGTGTTGTCCGCCCTTGACCAGCAAGCAGAACATCAGGTTCGGCACGCCCGAGCTGTAGTGCACGTCGACGTTGCCGACGGTGCTGGTCCAGATGTCCTTCGAGGCGCCGTCGGCTGCCGGATCACACATCATGCGAAGGCCACCGGAGATGATGTCCTCACCGACGATGAACGTGTTGGTCGAGATCGGCAGGCTGCCGGTCTTGCCACCGTCGGTCCACGACTCGACGAACGACGCGAAGATGTCCGACATCGCCTCGTTCATCCCGCCGGGCTCGCCGCTGTAGACGAGGCCCGACTCGCGCTCGGTGACCGCGTGCGTGAGCTCGTGCGCCGTGACGTCGAGGCCGCGCGCGAGCGGGCCGCAGCCCTGCGCCGCCGAGCCATCGCCGTACACCATCTGGGTGCCGTCCCAGTACGCGTTGCAGTAGTTCGACGAGTAGTGAACGGTGCTGATCAGCGCCGCACCCGCGTTGTCGTACGAGTCGCGGTTCCAGAACGACTTGTAGCCTTCCCACGTGGAGCCGGTGCCGTCGTACGCCGCGTTGACGTCGATGTCGGTGGTCGCGGCCTGACCCTCGCTGCGCTTCAACGTGCCGGGAATCGTGGTGCCGTTGTTCGCGCTGTAGACCTTCCGGTTCTCCGCGAAGTAGATCTGCGGATAGACCGCGACGATCGCGCCCGAGTCCTGATCGACATAGACCTTGTCGCGCGCCGGGTTCTGACCGCGCATGCCGGCGACGGTGGTCTCGTACGCCTTGTGCAGCGCTCCATCACCGGTCTGCAGGTAGACCGTGCGTTGATCGCGCACCGTCAGGCCGGAGAACCGACCATCGCCGTTGATCGCGGCCATCGCCTGGCTCACGGAGATCGGCGCCGCGCCCATGGCGGCATCGATGTCACCGCGCGCGCTGCCGTTGACGGAGTAGATGGCACCCTTGATGTCGACGTGGACCACGAGGTCGCCGCCGATCACGGGCAGGCCATTGTGCGTCTGCGTGTAGCGGAAGTGGCGATGACCGTTCTCGTCGACGTTCATCTTGCGCAGCAGGAGCTCCTGCGACGTGAGGCGGAACACCTTGAGGATCGGTGGCAGCGCCTGACGCAGCATGGTGTCAGCCGCGAGCGCATCATCGGTCTGCATCGCGCCGACCTTGGCCATCTCACCGACGATGTACGTCGGCAGACCGTCCTGGGCGGTCATCAGCACGGTGACATCGGGAAGGCCATCGAGCGCGGACTGCACGTCATCGGGCGTTCCCGATGGATCGTCCTTGGGATCTCCCGAGCCCGCGGGATCGCCGCCCTGACAGGCTGCGATCGCGAACAGCAGTGTGGCCAGCGAACGAGAAGCAGACGGACGGCACTTCATCATGGCCGCCGATGTCTTCACCCGGGATGCCACGCCCCTTTGCACAACATGAGCGCGTCACGCCGAGCTCCCTGTCAGCTCGAGCAAGCGCACAGGTGCACCCAGAACGCGTGGATACAGGTGCCTCCTGACAACGTAAGCGCGACCACGTCAAAGGTGCTCGCGTGTGAGCGGATGCTTCACCCCCTGCGACGTGTACACCTGATCGCACAGCGACATCCGGTGCGGAGTCGAGACAGCGGATGTAATCCCGCGAGGCGCGTTCGCAGAATATAGATGCAAGTCAATTGCAAGTCTCTGCGACAGGCCGTCACGCCTTCGTGTGTTCACGCGGAGTTCTGCCTCTCGGGTGAGGTCGCTGACGCGCCGCACCTGTACGACACGTCGGCGGATCGACGATACCCTTCCCACATGCGCGTTCTCGTGATCACCGCCCTGCTGGCGGGTGGGTGCTCCAGGCCGAGGAGCCTCGCCCCGACCGTCGCGCAGGCGAAGACCCTGATGGCCGAGCTCGGGATCCCTTGCGAGGACCGCGCGGACGTCCTCAAGTGCACCTCGGCAACGGGTGCGCCGCGGGCCGACGGGTTCGTGAATCTCGACGCCGCCGATCACACGAAGGTCACGAGCCTGGAGATCTACCTTCAGGACACGACCGCGGACCGCGCGACGCCGCTCCTCCAGCGCGCGCTCGCGCCGCATCTGCCCGTCGGCGCGATGGACGGCATCGCGGCCCGCCTGGCGACGCCCCACGGCAAGAGCTTCACGATCGAGAAGGTCGAGATCCTCGCCGAGACATCATCCGCGTCGGGACTGCACGTCCAGATCGACTACTGGGATCGCTAACCGCGGCCGGTCGGCTCGTTCTTGATCCGCGGGAGCAGCATCACGAAGTTGCACGGCTTCACGCGGTGGTCGAGCTGGGGGATCAGGATCTTCTCGAGGCCGGTGCGCACGCCGCCCGTCGAGCCGGGGAGCAAGAACACGTACGTCGAGCCGCACAGCGCAGCCTCGGCGCGGCTCTGGATGGTCGACGTCCCGATCTCCTCGAACGACAGCCAGCGAAACAGCTCGCCGAAGCCCGGGATCGATTTCGTCACGAGCGGTGCGAGCGCCTCGGGCGTGACGTCGCGCGGCGTCACACCGGTGCCACCCGTGGCGATCACCACGTCGACCCCGGGATCGGCGATCCACGCCGCGAGCTGCGCGCGGATCTGGAGCTCGCTATCGATCACGACCACGCGGGTAACCACGTGATGCCCGACCTCGCGCATCCGGTCCTCGATCAACTTGCCCGAGGTGTCGGTCTCGAGGGTCCGCGTATCGGAGACGGTCAGCACGGCGACGTTGATCGGGATGAACTCGCGCTCCATCCCGGTAGCTTACGCATTCCCGAACAACCACGCTAGTTTGACACACCGCGTTAGAGACTGTCAGCAGCCGCCCTCTGGCCGTTTGACGCGCTGCGTCTTAAGATCGATCGCATGAAGGCCACGAACACCAACAAGTCCGAACCCAAGATCGAATCCACCAAGGCCGAGCCGAAGTCGGTCGTGCACCTCGCACTCGACGTCGCGGATCGCGGCCAGCACACCGCGGTCGCCGTCCTCCAGGATGCGCGCATCGAGCTGCGCTCGGCGATCGACAGCGGCCTCGAGCTCGCCGAGAAGCTGGCGGCCGGGACGCTGCGCTTCGCCCGGAAGCTCGTGCAGAAGCTCGACGACGCGGGCAACGATGCCCTGGTCGGCGCCGAGAGCGCGCTGACCACCGCGGT
>JAYVLW010000905.1:0-5637 GCA_043759315.1 Myxococcales bacterium | reverse complement strand
TGGCTCGACCGCCGTCGTCGGTCATCGAGCCGTTGATCGCGCTGTCGATCGCGTTCGTGGCGGTCGAGGCGATGACCGGCCTGTGGAAGAAGCACCGCTGGAAGATCGCGATGGGTTTCGGCCTCATCCATGGCTTCGGGTTCGCGAACGCGCTCGCCGGTCTGGACCTGTCGACCGGCCAGATGGTGAAGGCCCTGGTGGGGTTCAACCTCGGTGTCGAGTTCGGCCAGCTCCTGCTGATGTGCGTGCTCGTGCCGCTGGTGTTCCTGGCCCACAAGAACGTCTTCGCAAGGCGCTATGTCATCAAGGGTCTGGCCGGCCTGATCTTCCTCGCCGGGATGTACTGGTTCGTCGAACGGGCCCTCTCGGCCCTGTCCTGACATACTGCCGCCGTGGACTTCGACTACGTCGTCGTCGGTTCTGGCTTCGGGGGCAGCGTCTCCGCCTGCCGGCTCGCCGAGAAGGGCTACTCCGTCGGCGTCATCGAGATGGGGAAGCGATGGACCGCGAAGGACTTTCCCAAGACCACGTGGAACCTGTGGCGCTGGATCTGGCGCCCGGGCCTCAAGCTGTTCGGTTTCTACGACATGCGGCCGTTCAAGCACGTCGTGATCCTGTGCGGCAACGCCGTCGGCGGCGGCTCGATCACCTACGCGAACACCATGCTCGTCCCGCCGCCATCGGTGTGGGGCGAAGGCTCGTGGAAGGGCCTCGCGAGCTGGCGCGAGGACATGCCGGCGCACTACGCGACCGCACAGCGGATGCTCGGCGTCACCCGCAACCCGATCCTCCGCGACGCCGACCACATGCTCAAGAAGATGGCGGACGATCAGGGCGTGGGGCACACGTTCTATCCCACCGACGTCGCGGTCTACTTCGGGAAGGAGGGCGAGGCCCCCGGCACCGAGCACCCGGATCCCTACTTCGACGGCAAGGGCCCACCGCGCGCGTCGTGCATCGGGTGCGGTGGCTGCATGGTCGGCTGCCGGTTCAACGCGAAGAACACGCTCGACAAGAACTACCTGTACTTCGCCGAGCAGCACGGCGCGAAGATCCTCGACGAGACGCGCGTCATCGACATCGTTCCGATCGGGGCCATCGACGGCTCCGCGGGCTACCGCATCACCACCGAGCGCTCCACCGCGTGGCTGTTCAAGCAGCGCAAGACCATCACCGCCCGCCACGTGGTGATCGCGGCGTCCGCGCTCGGCAGCATGGATCTCCTGATGCGCCTCAAGCTGCGTGGGTCGCTGCCGAACGTCTCTGACCGTCTCGGCCACGACGTCCGCACGAACTCCGAGTCCCTGATCGGCGTGCGGTTCCCCGGCAGCAAGCTCGACATGTCCCAGGGCATCGCGATCGGCTCCGGCATCCACATCGATCAGTTCACGCACATCGAAGCCACGCGCTACTCGCGCGGCTCTGACGTGCTCGGCTTGCTCGCCACCATGCTGGTCACCGGCAAGGGCTGGAAGCGCATCTTCGCCTGGTGGTGGAACGCCATCCGGCACCCGATCAAGTTCCTCCGCGCCGGATGGCCGTTCGGCTTCGCGCGCCAGACCCTGATCTTCCTCGTCATGCAGACCATCGACGCGACCCTGCGCTTCCAGCTCCGTCGCCGCTGGTTCTGGCCGTTCTCGCGCCTGCTGTGCTCCGCGGGCGAGCGCATCCCCACGAACATCCCGGCCGCGAACGCGTTCGCCGAGAAGGCCGCGGCGAAGTTCGGCGGCATCGCGATCACGTCCAGCACGGAGATCCTGTTCGACCTGCCGATGACCGCGCATTGCATCGGCGGCTGCGTGATGGGCGCGGACCCGGCGCACGGCGTGATCGATTCGCAGCACCGCGTGTTCGGCTACCAGGGCCTGTACGTCGTCGATGGCGCGGCCGTCGGCGCGAACCTCGGCGTCAACCCATCGCTCACGATCACGGCCCTCGCGGAGCGTGCGATGACGTTCATCCCGGCCAAGAGCCGCTAACCGGCGGTGGGAACCGGCCAGCCCTGCGCGCCGAGGAGCGGCACGAAGCGAACGTCGCCGAGATCTTCCTCGGTGTAGTCGATCTTGCTCGTCCGCGTGATGCGCACGAGGTGCTGTGCCTCGGCGGTTCCGACGGGGACCACGAGCCGGCCGCCGATCGTGAGCTGCGCGACCAGCGCGGGCGGAGGGCCCGGTGCCCCGGCCGCCACCGCGATCGCTTCGTAGGGCGCCGCTGCGGGCCAGCCGAGCGTACCGTCGGCGTGGTGAACGTGGACGTTCGTGATTCCGAGACCGGCGAGGACCGCCGCGGCCCCGGTGGCGAGCTCCTCGATCCGCTCGACGGTGTGGACCTCACGCGAGAGCAAGCCGAGGATCGCCGCGGCGTAGCCCGAGCCGGTTCCGACATCCAGCACGCGTTCGTGGCCCTCGAGACGGAGCGCCTGTGCCGTGAGCGCCACGATGTACGGCTGCGAGATCGTCTGCCCGGCACCGATCGGCAGCGGCGTATCGTCGTACGCCCGGTCGGCGAACACGCTCGGGACGAAGCGTTCACGCGGCAGGTTGCCCATCGCGGCGAGCACACGCGGATCCGAGATGTCGCGGCCGCGGAGGTGATCCGCGACCATGTTCTGCCGCCGCGCCGCCAACGTCATCAACCCGGAGCTTACGCCGCGTCGCGGTCGGTTCGCTCCTTGTCGTGGATGCGAACGGTCAAGACCGGGCAGGGGGCGGAGCGCACGACGGTCTCGGCCACGGAGCCCAGCAGCGCGCGCGTGATGCCGCTGCGACCATGGGTGCTCATCACGATGAGATCCGCACCGAGCTCGATCGCGGTCTGGTTGATGAGATCCCTCGCATCTCCGGTCTTCAACAGGACCTGGCCGATCGCGACACCGGCGGCCCGGCGGGGCTCGGCGAGCTTGTCGATCGCGCTCTGGTTGTCCATCAGGATCTGGTCGATGACTGTGCTGGTCAACGCGAGGCCGAGCTCGGGCACGCCGAGCGCGGGGATGCCGATCACGTTGACCAGGTGGACCGTCGCGCCGAGCGCCTTCGCGAGCTCGCAGGCGTAGTCGAGGGCCTGCTCGGCGCCGTCGCTGAGATCCGTCGGGACGAGGATAGACTTGGGCATCATGGCGCGATCTGGTTCATGATCCGGGCCAGCGATTTCCCTGTAACTGCCTGGCTCGGGCGTGCGCCGGGCGCTCACCGCGCACGCTCGCTCAGGGCAGCCGCGGCGCGTAGATGAAGGTGTTGGCGCGGCTCGTCACGGGCACGGCGCGATAGACGACCGACCCGGCGTGCACGGTGATGTCGACGGCGCCGGCGGGTACGTTGAGTGCGACCGCGACTCCGGGCGAGCCGGTCGAGAGCTGGGAGGCGGTCGGAGCGCCGTTGTCATCGAGGTAGATGATCTTCGCGGCGCCGGGGGCCTCGATCGTGGCGCCGTAGACCTGGAGGTCGAGGCAATCGAAGATCTCGACGAACACGGTGCTCCGGGCAGGGTCGCTCGCGATGCCGGCTGCCGTGTAGTAGCTGTCGCGGTTCGCGGCCGTCGGCGCGTAGATGCCTCGGGTCGAGTGGTTGGTGTCATACGGTGGATACGGATCGTAGGTGTACCCGTCGATGCGGCCTGCGAGCGTTGCCTTGCGGTACAGCGCGGGCGCCGTGCCGGCGGTCGCCACGTTGAACGCGAAGATGCCGTTGGTCGCGGCGTCGCCCATGACGATCACGGAGTCGTCGGACCGCTTGCGGATCTCGACGGCAGCGCCGCCGACGTTCGTCATGCCCACGGGATCGGTGACCCGGCCGACCAGCGAGAGGGGGTCGGGGGCCGTGGTCGGCCACGCCACCCCATTGCACGCGAAGTCGCCCGACAGCTCGGTGATGTCGATCGCAGCGTCCAGGTGCTTTGCATCGCCGGGCGGCTGGTCATCACCGCCGCCGCCGCCGCCGCCACCACCGCCGCAGGCGGCCAGGAGAGCAAGGGCCGTTAGCCACCGCATCCCCGTACTGTAAGCCGATCGGGTAGAACTCTGCCGGGGAATGCGCCTCACCCGTAAATTCATCGCCGCGCTCGTGATCGGCGTCGCGCTGGTCGCGCTGATCCAGGGCTTCCTGGACTATCAGCGCGAGCGGGACGTGTTCGATCGGCAGATGCGCGGCGAGGCGGCCGCTCTCGGGCGCGCGCTCGCGCGGGGCGTCGCGCTCGTGTGGTTTCGAGATGGCGAGCCCGTCGCGCGCGAGTTCCTCGAGACCGCGACGAGCAAGCGGGAGAGCCTGCAGGCGCGGTGGATCTGGCTCGACGCGAAGGACCACGATGCGCCGCGCGCCGATCGCGACGAGCTCGCCGAGATGACCTCGGGAAACGTGGTCACCCTGCGCGACTCGGCGCGTCGCGTCCTGTTCACGTACATTCCCGTCGAGGTCCCGGGCGGACGGCAGGGTGGCCTCGAGATCGCGCAGTCGCTCGATCAGCTCGACGCGTACATCAGCGATTCACTGCGCAGCGAGATCCTCGGCTCGGTCAGCGCGGTCACGGTCGCGGGGCTGCTCGCACTCGCGCTCGGCGTGGTGTTCATCGGCCGCCCGATCAACCGCCTCGCGGCGAAGGCGCGTCGCGTCGGGACCGGCGACCTCACCGGTCCGCTCGTTCTCGAGCAGCGCGACGAGCTCGGCGAGCTGGCCAGCGAGATCAACCTCATGTGCGAGCGGCTCGCCGACGAGAGCAAGGCCCGCGAGCAAGCCACGGAGCAGCTGCGCCACGCTGATCGGTTGACCACCGTCGGGAAGCTCGCCTCGGGCCTCGCTCACGAGCTCGGCACTCCGCTCAACGTGGTCCATGGCCGCGCGAAGCTGATCCTCGATCACGAGGTCGAGGGCAAGGACGTCGATGACTCGGCCCGGATCGTGGTCGAGCAGGCCGAGCGGATGACCGCGCTGATCCGCCAGCTCCTCGACTTCGCGCGCCCGCGCCCCCTGCACAAGGCGCCGGTCAACGTGACCACGCTGGGCGCGCGCGTGTGCCAGCTCGTGGCCACGATCGCCCGTACCGGGAACGTCGTGCTCGAGCCACCTCCGGCTGACGAGACCTTGCGGATCGCGGCGGATGATGGCCAGCTGACGCAGGTGCTCACGAACCTCGTCGTCAACGGGATCCACGCGACGCCGCCGGGCGGCACCGTCGCGATCAGGGCAAGTTTCGTGAATCAAGCGCCGCCACCCTACGTCGGTGGCGAGGAGCAGAGCTGGATGGCGATCGAGGTGCGTGACACGGGCACCGGACTCGACGAGGCGGCACGCGCGCGCATCTTCGAGCCGTTCTACACGACGAAGGAGGTCGGCGCTGGCACGGGCCTGGGCCTGTCCGTGAGCTGGGGCCTCGTGCGCGAGCACGGCGGCTGGATCTCCGTGTCGTCCGTCCCCGGCGAGGGCTCGACGTTCATCGTCTACCTCCCCCGAGGTGCCGTATGACCACGGTGTTCGTCGTCGATGACGAGCGAGAGATGGTGGATCTGATCGCGCTGGGGCTCAAGAAGCGCGGCTTCCAGATGATGACGTTCAACTCCGGTGCGGAGGCGCTCGCGGCGATCGCCTTGCACGACGTCGACGTGATCGTCACCGATCTCAACATGAAGGGCATGAGCGGCCTCGAGCT
>JAYVLW010000904.1:0-3509 GCA_043759315.1 Myxococcales bacterium | reverse complement strand
TGCGACTCCGAGGCGAGCTCGATCTCGCGGATCAGCTCGTCGTAGGTCGAGAAGCGATCCTCCGGCGACGGCGCCATCATCCGGCTGCACAGCGCATCGATCACCGTGATCTCGGTGCGGGCCTGACCGCTTCGCCGGCGCAGCGTCGGGCGCGCGGCGGTGGCATGCAGCGACATCAGCGCGCCGGGCGTATCGGCAACGAACGGCGGCGCCCCGGAGACGAGCTGGAACAGCGTGACGCCGAGCGCGTAGATATCGGCGCGGAAGTCGACCGCTTCACCGCGCGCCTGCTCGGGCGCCATGTACAGCGGCGTCCCGGCGATCGACGTCTGCTCGACCGGTCCATCATCGGTCGCTCGCTCCACGCCGCCCGAGGCGAGTCCGAAGTCCAGGACCTTGAGGATGCCGTGCGCGTCGATCATGAGGTTCGAGGGCTTGACGTCACGGTGTGTGAACCCGCTGCGCTGTGCCTCGCGGAGCCCGAGCGCCGCCGAGCGGACCAGGGCGAGCGCGTCGTGCACCGGCAGCGGCCCGGCGGCGAGCTTGTCGGCGAGCGTCTGACCGGCGATGTACTCCATCGCGAAGTACAGCCGCTCCTGCTGTTCGCCGATGAAGTAGATGTGCGCGACGTTCGGGTGCGAGACCCGCGCCTGCGCGCGCGCTTCCTTGATCATCCGGTCGCGACGGACGGGATCCTTTGCCACCGTGTCGGGGAGCACCTTGAGCGCGACGCGGCGGTCGAGCGCGAGGTCCGTGGCCAGGTACACCTCGCCCATCCCGCCGACGCCGAGCTGGTTCTCGATCCGGAAGTGACCGAGCTGCATGCCCGCGGCGAGCGTGGGGCTCGCAGCGGGGTCGCGCTGGCCGGGCACCGTCGCGGTCCGCGCGAGCGCGTCCTCCGGTACGGCGACGGTGTCTTCGAGGGCGGCGCTCACGACGTTCGTCAGCCGCCGGCTTCGGCGCGGACCGCGAGCGTGAAGCCCTTGGCCTCGGGCACGCTCGCCTTGATCGCGGCTTCGAGCGCCTTCGCCCAGGCCGCGGCGTCAGCCTTCGAGCTGCCGAGGTCAGCCCACACCTTGATGACGTCGACGTCATCACCCGACGGACGCACCTGGAGCCCGGTGGCAGTGGCGCCGGAGGACGTGAAGGTCTTCACGAACGCCTCTACCGCGGCGACGGCACGGTTGATGTCCATGCCCCGATCCTAGCCGCTACGGCGTCTTCGTCGTGAGCGAATCGACGGCGTGGACGGGCGGATTCGCACCGTTGATCAGGTGCTTGATCGCGCCGAGGACGAGGCGCTGCTGCTCGAGCATGCTCTTGCCGGCGAACGCCGTGGACACCACGCCGATCCGCCAGTGCCCACCGCCGCCCGCGACCTCGACGACGGCGTCGGGCAGCTTCTCCTTGATCGACGAGGTGATCGCCTCCTCGACGGAGCCAACGAAGTCAGTCGCGTGGTCGCTCATGCCCCCTCGTTGCCATGAAAGCGCGGATGACACAAGCTCGGGCGGTTGGGGCCGCGAACGACACGCGGTCGGTTGATCCGCGTGTCGAATCCGCCCGAGGCCGCGGGTCGATCAATACGTCCAGCTATCCCCGACGGCCCGCGCGATGGCACGGTCGAACCCGCCGAACACGAGACCGCCGCCACGTGCGAGGTCGTAGACCATACCGAAGCCATCGCGTTCGGACGGGGCCGTCGAGAGTGACACCTCGGTCCAGTCGTTGCCGTCCCAGATCCACGTCTTGTTCGAGCACCCACCCCACAACACCACCACCTGGCGGGCAGGGTCGTAGATCATCTGATGGCCCGCGCACGCTCCGACGGTGTGCGCGGGCACGCGCTGGGCCCAGGTGCCGGTCCCGCCATCCCACTCCCACGTGTCGCTCCTCGCATTCGCCCCGTCGTAACCGCCGTGAAGCACCGTGCGGTCTCTTCCCGGATCGTAGACGATCGATGTGCCGTAGCGAGGTGGCGGGCGTGTCGCCGGCGTGCGGTCGACCCAAACGATTCCGTCCCACTCCCAGAGATCGGAGAGTCCCGGACCGCCACCTGTGTTGGTACCGCCGTAGAGGAGGATCCGCCGGCGCTTCGCATCGTAGGTCATCGCGGCGCCGAGACGGGCGGGCGCGCTGATGGTCGGCGAGGCCTGCGCCCAGCCGGCGGCGGTGAGCTCCCAGGTGTCGTTGAGCGCAGCGTTGTTGCCGCCGAACAGCACGACGACGTCTCGCGCTTCGTCGTATGCCAACGCGTGCGAGACGCGTTTCGATGGGCGCGTGGCGACCACGACGGGGCTCCAGGTGGTGCCATCCCAGCTCCAGGTCTCGTCGAGTTGCTGGGCTCCATCGGTGCCCCCGAACAGGATGGTGATCCCTCGCGCGGTCGCGTACACCATCCCGAACGCATTGCGGGGTGACGGACTCGTGGTCGGATTCTGTGGAGCCCACACGATCGGTGCGCGGGCCGCGTCACCTGCGCTCACGTCGACGTTCGCATCTCCCGCGCTCGCGTCGTCGGGCACCTGCTCGAACCGGAAGCGACAGCCGGCGAGCAGGACGACCAACCCGATCGACCGAAGCACCCGACCAGCATACACGAGGCGCCGCAGACCCTCCTCGCATTTGCACCTCGTCGGGATGAGCCCGTCAAACCACCAGCGGAATGAGCATGAGGAACGCGTAGCGCCCGATCCGCCCGAAGTAGACGATCAGCGTGAATGGCACGATCCGCATCTTCATCAGCGGATGCGCGATGAACCCGAGCAGCCACAGCGGCGGCAGCCCGATCGTCGCCGCGATGAACATGATGACCTTCGGCCGCTTGTTCCACTTGTCGATCCGCGTGCGCACCTTCTCCACGCGCGCAGCGAGCTTCTTGTTCTCGAGCGCGCCGATGCCCGCGTAGAACGTGATCGTCTTCGCGATCTGGTGACCGGTCGCCGCGAGGATCACGAGCAGCACGAAGCCCACCGGCGTCGGTGTGGCCCAGGTCGAGATGCCGATCAGGAACAGCTCGATGCTGACGAGCGGGAACAGCCCCGCGACGAACGAGATCACGAGCGCGCCGCCGTAGAGCCCGAACGTCGACAGCAGGGTCTCGGTCACGCCTGCTCAGGGTATCAGTGCCGCAACAAGCGCAGCACCACGCCGACACCGACACATCCAGCCATGATCAGCGCCAGCCAGCCGAGCAGGCCGACCCACGCCGGGACCAGCGTGGTACCGCCGCGCTTCGCGCAGCCGAGGCACACCGCGAAGGTCGTCGCACCACCTTTCGTGAGTTCGCAGCAATCGCCGCACACGGGAGCGCGGCAGCGCGCGCAGGGCCCGACCGCCACCTTCTCGCAGATCTTGCAGCGGGCGACGGGACCGTCACCGCCGACCGGTTGGAGGCCGCTCACGGTCCGGTCGTAGCACGTGCGCACTGGCTAGTCGGGTGGCCTGGGCGTCGTCTCCCAGGCGATAGCCCCAGCCGGATTCCACCGCAACGCCTCGCGGTTTCAGGT
>JAYVLW010000903.1:0-4851 GCA_043759315.1 Myxococcales bacterium | reverse complement strand
CCGAGGATCGCGTTGACCGAGTACGCCTCGCTCTCCGCCGGCTGCATCAGCATGCCGAGCGTGAAGCCGCCGAACACGCCGATGCCGGCCATCGTGTCGACGAGCGCGATGTCGCCCTCGGTGTAGTTGTTGCGCGTCGCGAGGCCCGCGCCCGCGAACAAGCCGATCGTCGAGCCGATGCTCGCGCCGACCAGGACCTGCCGCGCCGTCGTGCCTTCGGTCTTCGCCGCGTCCGCGATCAGGCCGCCCGCGACGCCGAGCCAGACGCTGCCCGTGCCGGCGGTACGGATCTGCGCATCGGACCACCCGAGCTTGTCGGTGACGAGTGGCGCCAGCAGCGCGCCGCCCGCTGCGCCGACGAGCCCGACGGGGACGGCGCCACCGGCGGGCGTCTCCTTCGAGAACAACGAACCGATCGTGGTTCCGATCAGGCCGAGGTAGAGCCCGCCGTGCACGCGCGCCGGCGTCACGATCGGACCGCGCGTGCCTTCGTCGTGGGGCGGCAACACCGGGGCCGCGACCACCGGCTCCACCGGCGGCGCCGCCACCTTCGGCGCCTCATCGGCGATCCCGAGCTGCTTGTTGATCGCGGCGATCAGGAACTTCGCGTGTTCGGCCGCCTGCCCTTTCGGGCTCGCGACCAGCGCCTCGACGGCGAGCTGCTTCGCATCGACGAACACCCGCGCGTCGTACAGATCCTGCGCCCGCTGAACCAGCGACGCGGCGACCTGCTCGGCGAGGATCTGGTCCTGGGTGACCTCAGGCGGGCCGTACGGATCGGCGGGCTGATCCGCGGGCGTCGGCGAAGGCGCGGGTGTGGGCGCCGGAGCGGGCGTCGGGGACGGCGGTGGCGGGCCGTACGGATCGGCGGGCTGCGCGTACGCGACGCCTGTGCTGGCGATCACACCCGCGAGGAGAACGCGTCGCATCATCTACGGAGGTACCATCACGAGCGTGTCGGCGCCAAGGGCGGCTTGATCGGTCCGCTCTCCGCGCGCCGTGCCGGGTCCTTCCAGGTCTTCCGGTAGAAGTACATGAACACCACCTGGATCGCGGACAGGATCGGCACCGCGAGCAGCGCTCCGACGAGCCCGTAGCTGTGCTCGCCGAGAAACAGCGAGAAGATCACGAGCACCGGGTGGATCTTCGCGGCCGTGCCAATGATCTTCGGATTGAGGAGGTTCGCCTCGATGAAGTGGATGCCGACGATCCACAGGGTCATCGCGACGCCGCGGAAGATGTCGATCCCCGAGTCGCCCGAGACCAGCGCGACCAGCACGATCGGCACCGATGACAGGATCGATCCGAAGATCGGAACCAGCGACATCATCCCCGCGACCATCGCGAGGATCAGGCTGTACTTGACGCCGAAGATCAGGAGGCCGATGTACGTGAGGAACCCGTTGATCACGCAGATCAAGAGCTGACCGCGGATCACCCCCGACAGGCCCCGATCGATATCGGCGATGATGATGTCGTAGTCGTCACGCACGTTCGCGGGGAACAGGGACCTCAGGAACGCGTGCACCTTGTCGAGATCGATCAGGATGAACGCGCCGATCATCAGCGTGAAGAAGAACAGGAAGATGCCGCGGATGAACCCGGCGATCAGCGACTGACCGAGCCGCACGACGTCGTTGAGCTTGCTCTGCAACCCGACGAAGCCCTTCCGCACGTACGAGCGCAGCTTGTCCTCGGTCGTCGCCGCCTCGGGCGGCACCTCGTTGCCGCGCAGATGGTAGCTGCCGTCGGGGTTCGCCTGGAGGTCGAACCCATTGCCGTTGAGCTGCACCGCCAACCGGCCGTCGGGGAGCGGTGTCACCGTGAGCGCGGTGCCGGGCGGCAGCGGAGCGTCGGAGGTCGGAGCCGGAGCTTCGTCGGGGACCGGCTTCTTTTCCGTCAACGATGGAAACCGCTCTTCGAGCCAGCGCGCGATCTGCGGCGTCCACTCCTCGTTCATCTTCTTGAGCAGCACCGGCGCCTCCTTGCCGAGGCGCGCCACATCGCTCGAGAGCCGCGGCACGAGCAGGAACAGAAACCCTGCGACCGCCGCGATGAACACCAGGTAGCACATGATGATCGCCACACCGCGCGGCATGCGCTTGGTGCCGTTGCGCCGCATGGTCATGCGCTGCACGACCGGCGCGAGGATGTACGCGATCAGGCTCGCGAACACGAACGGCAGGAGCACCTCGCGGCCGGCGTAGAGGATCAGCACGACGAACACGGGCAAGCCCCAGCGCGACAGGAACTTCCTGCCGGGGCTCTCCACACCGAACCACGTTCCGGTTCGCGCACGCGTCGGGCCCGTCACGGGGCTCGTGATCGATGGATCCGTCGTGGTGCGCGGTATGCCGCCCGAAGGCGGTTCCCCGGGCGGCTCGGCCGGCGTCATCGCGGCGGGTATACCAGCAAGGCCCACCTACGTGAGACGCCGCGCAGCTAGATCGACGCTCAGCGTTCTCGGCGCCACACACCCGAGAACCAGCCTCCGACCCGGCCGAGCAGCGAGCGGCGGGTTCCGGCAGCGGCGAGCTCGTCGTCGCTGAGGCCCGGATCGAGCGTCGGCATCGGCAGCGCCTCGTCAGGTGCGGCGCCGAGCAGTCCCTCGGGCCGGCTCGCACGGGGTGCAGCTCGGCGCTCGCGCGGTGCGGCCGGCGGCGGCTCCACGCCGGTCTCCATCCGCAGCGTGTCCCAGCGCCGGCACTGGCCACAGCGCCAGGAGAACGGCCCCGGACGGTTGCCGCAATGGATGCACTGCCAGCGGCCGCGCAGCGCCCACGCGAGCGCACCCTGCTCCGCGACCAGCACCTCGAGCGCACTCTTGACGCGATCGGCCTCGCCGCCGGAGAGCGCGACCCGCGCATTCGCGACCCGCGCCGCGAGCGCCTCCGGGAACCGGGTCACGAGATCCTTCGCGACCGCTTCCTGCGCCGACTTGTCGCTCGACGGCGCGAGCTGCGCCCGGATCAGGGCGATCTCGAGGCGCGGGCCGGTCTGCGCCTCGACCTCCGCGAGCACCGCGAGCACCCGCTCCGAGACCGAGTCGCTGGGCTTCGTCGCCGGGACCATCGCGACGCCCTGCGCGGGCACGAGCGCGGTCTCGGAGGATCCGGTGAGCTGCGGTACCTCCGTCGCGACCGGCCCGTCGGCCTCGCCGTCATCGAGATCATCGGCCTTCGCCTTCGCGGCGGCGGCGACCGCCTCGGTCTCCCCGGCGATGCCCTCCTCCGATGCGATCAGGCCGGGCAACAGGTGCGGCGCGAGCGCGGGCTCCGCGACGAGCGCCTGCTTGAGTCTCTCGATGGCGCCGCGGTGATTGCCCCGCGCCGCGGCGAGCTCCGCCGCTGCCGCGAAGAAGTGCCCCGACTCCTGGTGCTTGAGCGCGGCCTTGAGCAGCTGCTTGGCCGAATCGAGATCGTCGCGGCCGAGCGCCGCCTGCGCGGCCGCCACCAGCAGGTGATGCTCGCGCAGGCCGGTATCCTCGTTGCGCCGCTTGCCGAGGCGCTGCCACAGTCCCGCGGCCTCGTTGAACCGCGCTTGCTCCTCGTAGAGCGCCGCGAGTGCGCGCAGCGCGCCCTCGTGGCCGGGCTCGTCGAGGAGCACCTCCTCCATCGCGCGCGTCGCGCGGCGTGGCATCCCCGCGGCGCGAAAGTCCAGGCCGAGCTCGTACATCGCGCGCTGGCGCAGCTTTCGCTTGTCGCGCTCGCGCAGCGCGAGTGCCTGGTGCACGCGGATCGCCCGCTCGTGCTCGCCCTTGCTCCGGAACATCGCGCCGAGCGCGAAGTACGGCTCGACGTCATCCACGTTCTCCTCGACCACCGTCCGCAGCTCGCTGACCACCGTGTCGTGATCGCGCGCGATCAGGTGCGAGAGCGCGCGCATGTACGCGCGGCTGTGGCGCGCAGTGCGCCGCAGCTGCCGATCATCGGGAACGTAGTAGCGGCCGATCAACACGCCGGCGGCCATCGCGCCGAGCCCCACGAGCAGGAGGACGAGTGCGGCGCCCATCAGCGCGCGTCCATGCCTTCGTCATCGAGGGCGTTCATCACGCGCGCGGCCTGCACGTTCGGCGTCTCCGGCAGGTCCTCGAGCGGTGCGGGCTCGGTGAACGGGAGGTTGCGCAGCTTCGCGAGCTCCTTCTCGAGCCGACCGATCAGCGACTCGTACTGCCGGCGCCGCCACACGTAGAACATGCTCCACAGCACGACGCCCGCGAGGAGCACCGCGGTGGCCAGCCAGCCGCCGATCAGCGCGGGCAACCACACCTCGTGTGGGCGCTCGCCGAACAGCCCCTGCAACCACGGCGGAATCGACACCGGGATCCAGCCCGAGTTCGCGACGAGGAACAGCCCCGCGATCACGCCGAGCCCGATCAGCGAGAGGATGATCGTCGCGGTCGCGATCAGGCGGAGCCAGCGAATCACACGGTCATCCTATCACCCGCTCCAGGGGTTCCTCCGCCGTGAGGATATTTTCGCCGTGGCTTCGGACCGGCGACCGTCTCCCGATCGGCTCGGGGCCTCTCGGGGAGTCACTCGCAGTACCGGCAGCCGTCGTCGTCGCGTGCCCTCGCTGGAGCGCGCGCCGGGTTGATCGCCGTCCGCTGCGTCGCCATGTCGAGGCCGTAGCCGATCACGAGCCCGGCGAACCGCGAGCCGGCGAGCTCGCGATACGCCGCTCCGATGAAGTAGCCGTTCCCCGTCGGGAACCCGTGGTCCTCGTAGTGATGGCCGAGGCGCAGGCCGACCATCGCATCGAGCTCGTCGGCGAACGCGATGCTCGGCGCGGCGCTCTGCCGCCCATCCGCGCCCGCGATCCAGGACGCGCGAGCGCGCGCGACCAGCCGCA
>JAYVLW010000902.1:0-2907 GCA_043759315.1 Myxococcales bacterium | reverse complement strand
TGCCGATCGCCAGTGGGGCGAGGCCGGCGAGGGTGGCGATCGTGGTCATCAGGATCGGCCGGAGGCGGCGGCGCGCGGCGGCGATGATCGCGGCTTCGAGAGGAATCCCCGCATCGAGCTCGTGCTGCATCCTCTCGAGCAGCAGGATGCCGTTCTTGACCACGAGGCCGACGAGGAGCACGAGCCCGGTCATCGACGAGATGTCGAGCGGTGTGCGCGTGACGGCGAGGGCGAGCAGGCCGCCGGCCGTGGACAGCGGAGCTCCGACGAGCACGACGATCGCGAACCGCAGCGAGCGGAGCTGGACGAGCAGCACGAGCAGCACGAGCGCGATCGCGGCGAGCGCGACGAACACCAGCTCCTTGCGGGCCGCCGCGCTGGAGGCTGCCTGGCCGCCGATCTCGATCTGCGCGCCCTTGGGCGGCGGGATGTCCCGGAGCGTCTCGCGCACGGCGGCCTCCGCGGCGCCGAGGTCGCCCCCGGGCGTGCTCGCGGTCATCACGAGCGCGGAGCGCAGGCCATCGCGGTGCAGCACGCTCGGCGCGAGTGGGCGATCGAACGTCACCACCTGATCGAGGGACAGCGAGCGCGGTCCGTACGCGATCGGAGAGCGCGCGAGCGCGGGCTGCGAGTACCGGATCGCGTCGGGGTACCGCAGTCGCACGCCGACGACCCGCGCGGGCAGGAGGATCTCGGCGACCGTACGGCCCTCCGACGCGATCGCCATGTCCCCGCCGACGGTCGCCGCGTCGAGCTCGAGGCGGGCGAGTTGCATGGGGTCGATCCGCGACCGGAGGATCGGGATCGAGCCCTCGCGGCCATCGAAGAAGTCCACGAGCTCGTCGCGCTTTGCGAGCTTCTCGCCGATCCGCTCCGCCCACGCCTCGAGTGCGGCAGGATCGTCGCCGAGCGCGCGGATCTCGATCGGCGCGGGGTTGCCGGCGAGATCCGCGAGCACGTCCTGCAGCACCTGCACGTACTCGAACCGGGCTTCGGGGACGGCGCTGGCGAGCTGGTCGCGTACCCGAGCGATGACCTCGTCGAGGCTGCCCCGGTCGCTCCGCGGGACGAGGCGCACCATGATATCGCCCTCGTTCTGGAGCGTGGCGACGGCCGGACCGAGCTCCGTGCCGGTGCGGCGGGTGAACGTCACGATCTCCGGGATGTCCTGGAGAACCGCGTCGATGTGCGTGCCGATCGCGTCGGTCTCCTCGAGCGAGGTGCCGGGCGGCATCTTGAAGTCGATCACGAACGCGCCTTCATCGAGCGCCGGCAAGAAGCCGGTCGCGAGGTCGCGCTGGGCGAGGTACCCCACGGCGAGCAGCGCCGCGACGACGACCACGGCGATGAACCGGTGCCGGATCAGCCAGGTGATCATCGCGCCCGTGCGGTCGCGACCCGCGGCTCGTGCCTTCGGCGTGCCGAGCCAGCGTGCCAGGATCGGGATCATGGCGAACGCCATCAGCATCGATAGCGCGACCGCGATCGCGAGGGTGACCGCGAACGCGCCGAGAAACTTTCCGGTCATGCCCGACAGCGTCGCGAGCGGCGCGAACACGACGATCGTGGTGAACGTGGTACCCACGACGGCGGCGAACATGTCGCGAAAGCCGCGCTCGATCGCCTCGTCGCGCGGCAGCCCCTCCTCGATGCGCGCGACGATACCGTCGGTGACCACGATCGCGTCGTCGACGACAAGGCCGATCGCGATCGCGAGGCCACCGAGCGACATCAGATTGAGCGTGATGCCGAACCACCGCATCAGCGCGAACGTGCCGAGCAGGGTGACGGGCACGGGCAAGGCCGCGATCAGGCCGGCGCGGACGTCGCGCAGCGCGAGCGCGATGACGATCAGCGACAGCGCGATGCCGATCAAGATCGCGTCGCGTACGCTCCTGAGGGATTCGTCGACGAGCTGCGCCTGGTCGTAGACCGCGGTGAGCTGCACGTCGGGCGGCAGCGCGTGCGAGCTGTGCAGCGCGGCGACCTGGGCGTCGATCGCTGCCACCACGTCGGGTGTGCTCGCGCCGGGGAGGCGTGCGACCGAGATCGCGACGGCCTCGCCGGTGGGCCCACGTACGAGGACGTCGGGATCCTCTGCGCCCTCGACGACCTCGGCGACGGTGCCGAGCGCGATGGGGCCGGTCGGGCCGTTCGCGATCGGCAGCTTGCGCAGGGTCTCGAGATCCGGAGCCTGCGCGTCGAGTACGATGGGCAGCGACTGGTGCTGGTCGAACACGTGGCCGGCGGCGAGGCGCTGATCCGCTTGCTCGAGCTTGTTCGCGAGCTGAGACGGCGTGATGTGCAGCGCCGCCAGCCGGACCGGATCGATGAGGATCTCGACCTCGCGCACCCGGCCGCCCTGCAGCTCGATGCCGCCGACCCCGGGCACGCGGACGAAGGCCGGGCGCACGATGCGCTCCGCGATGTCGCGTAGCCTCCGCGGATCCACGGTGCGGCCCTTCGGCGCGGCGAGCTCGAACGTGATCACCGGGACAGCCGTGGGCAGCACGCGTTCGACGACGGTGGTGGTCCCGCGCGGCAGAGCGACGTGATCGATCGCCGCCCGACATGCGTACTGCGCGTCGAGTGGATCGACGTCATCGGTGAGCTGGAGCGAGAGCTCGGCGGCGCCACGGATGGTCTTCGCGCGGATGTGGCGCACGCCGGGGACGAGGGCGAGTGCCTCCTCCAGCGGGCGCGTGACCTGCGCCTCGACAAGCTCGGGCGACAGCTGGCCGACGTGCGCGACCACCATCACGCGCGGGAACGACATCTCCGGGTAGATGCCGCTCGGGAGGAGGATGATCGCGCGCGCGCCCGCGATCGAGAGCCCGATCACGGCGAGCCAGATCACCGCCGCGTTCGAGCGCAGCCAGCGGACGATCACGGCGGCGTTCCGGGCGC
>JAYVLW010000901.1:0-3726 GCA_043759315.1 Myxococcales bacterium | reverse complement strand
GAGGCCTCGTTGTCCTTCGGGCCGGGCTGCACCGGACCTACGCGGATGCGCTGGTCCTGTAGCTTCCCGCGCAGCGCGCAGGCGTACTTCGACGCCGTGGACTCGCGGCTGGTGCGGCAGGCGATCGGCCACGAACAGTAGAGCTCGCGGGTGAAGGCCTCGGACGTCAGCACGATCTGGCCGGGCGGCTGCGACCGCATCATCCACAGCACCAGGCCCGGGTAGCTCGGCTGATCGGTCGCGCGCCAGCCTCGCGGCACCACCATCCGGATCCGCTCGGTGCGCGATGTGAACACCGAGTTCTCGAGATCCGCCGCTGATTCTCCGACGAGTAACTGACTCGCGGCGAACACCAGCAGCACCGCGAACGCGATCGCGACCAGCGGCGCCAGCAACCGTCCCATCGCGCTGAACCTACGCGTGCACGAGCGCGAACGCGAGGTGGTCCCGTCAATCCGGACCTGAACACGTACCCAGGTAAAAACTTGCCTATTCTCGCTGCGGTCTTGTTGACCGATTACATTCACACGAATATTGTGACGATACCCCGTCGGACCATGGGTGTTCCAAGGTCCCTCGAAGGTAGATAACGCACGCTGGGGGACTCGCACACGGATTGACTGGCGCGCTGCTCGAGGGAGCAGGGCGTTGGCGGTGCGATCGCCACACGTGCGCTCTCAATGACGTCTCGAGGGGGAGCTCTGTTGTCACAACGTTTCCAAGACTGGGCGGTACATGCGACGCCGACGGGCACGGTCGTGCCGTTCCGGGCGCATCGGCGGCCGGTCCACGGGGACGTCGCGCAGCGCAAGGACGACGAGTCGCCGTCCGCCACGGCAGGGGCACCTGTCGGGCGGCACCAGGTGCTTCCCGATGCCGAGCTCCGCGCGATCGAGGGGACCTACCCCGAGGGCATCACGGCCGTGCAGATCGTCGACGTCTTCACGAGCCGCGGCATCAAGTTCTCCGAGGCGAGCTTTCGCAAGTACGTCCAGCAGGGACTGCTGCCGCGCAGTCGGCGCGTCGGGCGCAAGGGCAAGCACCGCGGCTCGATGGGGGTCTATCCGTCGAAGACGGTTCGCCGGATCAACGACGTCAAGGCGCTGATGGCCGACGGCTACACGATCGAGGAGATCCAGGGGCAGTTCCTGCTCTACACCGATCTCGTCGAAGGCGTCGCAGAGAACCTCGCCGAGCTGTGGACGCGCCTCGTGGCCGACGTCGCCGAGCTCGAGCCGAAGCCGAAGAAGGAGCTCGATCGCGAGCTCGCCGACATGCGGCGCGACGGCGATCGCCTGGTCGAGCGCCTCAATGACGTCACGCGCCGAGCGATCGCGCCGCGCACCAACAACCTCCGTCTCTCCGGCGCCGCGGGCAGCGCCGAAGATCTTTTGTAACCAGCACCAGGCCAAGGAGATACGCGATGAACGACGACGACGACGATAACGATGACAAGGATCTCCACGACGAGCTCGACGCGACCAGCGTCGACGAGGCCGACGAGGAAGGAGAGGAGCTCGCCGACGCTGGTGACGAGGCGGCGACCGACGGTGAGGCGCCGGAGGTCAGCCGGAAGATCCGGCGGCGGCGCCGCCGCACCCGGCCGCGGAGCAAGACGATCGCGATGAAGCGGCTGACCCGCGAGGAGCTCCGGGTCGGCGCGCTGATGTACCCGCCGGTGGACATCGCACGCCCGACCTCGCGCGCCGAGTGCAAGGAAGAGATGCGCCCGTGCCCCTGGGTCGCGTGCAAGCACCACCTCTACCTCGACATCAACCCGGAGACCGGGTCGATCAAGATCAACTTCCCCGACCTCGAGCCGTGGGAGCTCAAGCACACGTGCGCCCTCGATGTGGCCGAGCGCGGCGGCATCACGCTCGAGGAGGTCGGCGAGATCATGAACCTGACCCGCGAGCGCATCCGCCAGGTCGAGGTCCGCGGTCTGCTCAAGCTGAAGATGGGCTCGCCGTCGCCCGACGAGCTGGGCGCCGAGCTGCTCGCGGCCAAGGCCGCGAACCAGAACTAGTCACCGGGACTCGTCACGTGGCGGCGTGGTAAACGCTTGCGCATGATCCGACGCGCGTTGATCTCGGTCTCCGACAAGCGTGGCATCGTCGTGCTCGGCAAGGCCCTCGCCGCGCAGGGCGTGGAGATCCTGTCCACCGGCGGGACGGCCTCTACCCTCGCCGCCGCCGGCGTTGCCGTCAAGCAGGTGTCCGAGCACACGGGCGCTCCGGAGATCCTCGACGGGCGCGTGAAGACGCTCCACCCGAAGATCCACGGCGGGCTGCTCGGCCGCGATACCGCTCCGCACCAGGCGGAGATGACCGCGAACGGGATCACCCCGATCGATCTCGTCGTGGTGAACCTGTATCCGTTCGAGGCGACGATCGCGAAGCCGACGACCACCCTCGACGAGGCGATCGAGAACATCGACATCGGCGGGCCGTCGATGCTTCGCTCGGCGGCGAAGAACCACGAGCGGGTCGCGGTCGTCGTGGATCCAGATGACTACGGGATCATCACGGCCGCGCTGTCCTCGGGCGCCGACCTGACCGCGGGCCAGCGGTTCGCGCTCGCGCGCAAGGCGTTCTCGCACACCGCCGCGTACGACGCCGCGATCGCCGCGTACCTGTCGTCGATCGACGACGGCGCCGCGCACACCCGTCACCAGGCGCCGTCGCGCCGCGAGTTGCCGGACTCGCTCTCCGTTCAGTGGCGCCGGCTCTACGAGCTGCGCTACGGCGAGAACCCACACCAGGGTGCCGCGTTCTACGCGGACTCGCGGTCTCCGCTGCCGCGCACGCAGAGCACGCGTCCGACCATCGCCTCCGCGGAGGTCCTCGGCGGCAAGCAGCTCTCGTACAACAACATCCTCGATCTCGACGCCGCGCTCGGCCTCTGCCTCGAGTTCACCGAGCCGTCCGCGGTGCTGGTGAAGCACAACAACCCGTGCGGCGTCGCGACCGACCGCGAGATCGCCGCAGCGTACAAGCGCGCACGCGAGGCGGATGCGACCTCGGCGTTCGGCGGCATCGTCGCCGTCAACCGCGAGGTCGACGAGGCGCTCGCGCATCTCCTGGTCGAGACGTTCCTCGAGTGCGTGGTCGCCCCAGGCTACTCCGCGGCGGCCCGGGACATCCTCGCGAGCAAGAAGAACCTCCGCCTCGTGGCCGCCACCGGTGACTGGCGCGCGCCGACCGGCGAGCTCGCCTGGTCGATCCGGACCATCGCCGGCGGTGCGCTGGTGCAGTCCGTCGATCATGGGATGGTCGAGCTCGCGAGCGCGAAGGTCGCGACGGCGCGGCCGCCGACGGATGCCGAGCGCGCGGATCTCGCGTTTGCCTGGCGGGTCGCGAAGCACGTCAAGTCCAACGCGATCGTGTTCGCGAAGGGCGGCGTCACCGTGGCGATCGGCGCCGGTCAGATGAGCCGCGTCGATTCCGTGCGCATCTGCGAGCGCAAGGCGGGCGACGCGCTCAAGGGCGCCGTCGTCGCGTCGGATGCGTTCTTTCCGTTCCGCGACGGCGTGGACGTCCTCGCGGCCGCCGGTGCGATCGCGGTCGTCCAGCCCGGCGGCTCGGTGCGCGACGAGGAGGTGATCGGCGCAGCGAACGAGCACGGCCTGGCGATGCTGTTCACGGGCATGCGGCACTTCCGGCACTAGCTGCCACGGGCTTGCCCCATGGTCCCCTTGAAGCAAGGTGTGAGTAAGATATACTCACC
>JAYVLW010000900.1:0-3268 GCA_043759315.1 Myxococcales bacterium | reverse complement strand
CGCCGATCGGTGTCCACTCGCGGGTGGCGCGGAGGGCGCGCGCGGCGAGCTTGCTGGCGTCGGGATCGACGTAGCGATCATCCTCGAGGCGCTGGCCGGGCCACCAGTTGTTGTGGGTCTCGTGGTCGTCCCACTGCGCGAGGATCGGGACCTCGGCGGCGAGCGCGCGCACGTGCTCGTCCTCGTAGTTGTAGGCGAACCGGCCGCGGAACTCTTCGAGGGTCTCGGCGACCTTGCCGACGAGCGGGTTCGTGATGTTTCGCCAGATCCGGCCGTCGGGCAGGCGCTTCTCGGCGAGGATCGGGTTGTCGGCGTAGATCAGGTCGCCCGAGTGGAGGAAGAACGCGGGCTCGGCGCGGCGCATGGCGGCGTAACCCTGGAGACCGCCGAAGTCGGGGTTGCGGCCGAACCCCTGGCCGCAGGTGTCGCCGGTCCACACGAAGCGGAAGTGATCGGCGCGTGGCGTGGCGAACCGGCCATAGGCCCACGCGGACGTGCCGCGCGCGGCCTCGCGCTCGAAGCGCAGGCGGTAGACGATGGTCTGCCCGGGCGGCAGGTTCGAGAGCGCGACCATGCCGGTGAAGTCGGTGTCGGGGCCGACGACGTTCCCCGCCACGCGCGTGGCGGTGCCGAACGAGGTCACGGTCGACCATTCGACGACCAGGCGGGCCCGCTCGTCGCACCGCGCCCACACGAGCGCGCGATCGGTCTGCACGTCGCCGGCCTGTACGCCGTGGGTGACGAGCGGCAGCTTCGTCTTGATCGCCGAGCGCGCGCACGCGGCGACGGCCGCGGCGGCGGAGCCAAGCAACAGCTTCCGGCGCGTGATCACGGCCGCGACTCTAGCCGATCAGCAGCGGCGCGCGGCGTGTACTCGACAATACCGGCCGCGTCGGCACGTCGCCACGATAGCCCGAGACGTCCGCGTCCATCGCACCGCGATCGGGTTCGCGCTGGCAGAAGCTAGAGACGGTGACCTCCGCTGATCTTGCGCGCGGCGCGATCGGGGACCTCCGCGATCGGCGTGCGCGGCACCCGCGCCAGCTCGCGCTTCACGGCCCGGCCGTGCCGGGGTCGCGGCGGGAACATCCACCACCAGATCGCCACGCGAGGTCAGCGACGCTTCTTGGCCGCGGGCGTTCGCTTGGCCTTCGCTGGCGGCGTCCGCTTGGCCTTGGCCTTGGCCTTGGCCTTCGCTGGCGGCGTGCGCTTGGCTTGCGCCTTGGCCTTCGGCGCGGGCTTCGACGTTGCCTTGGCCTTCGGCTTCGACGCGGCCTTGGCCATCGGTTTCGGCGCGGGCTTCGACCTGGCCGTCGCCTTCACCGCGGCCCGCGCGATCGGGGCGGCCTTGGCCTTCGTCGCGGGCTTCGCGTGGACGGGAGGTCGGGGCCGCGGCGGTGCCGTGATCGCGGGGATGGTGGGGCCTTGCATGCGCGGGAACCGGGTGGTGATCCTCGCGTCGACGGCGTCATCGTCTTGATCGTCGTCGTCTGGGGACGGGCGAACCTTCGTCGGCGCGCGGTCGTCGTCCTCCTCGCCGGCCGAGGGCAACGCGTTCGCCTCGTCGAGGAGCTCCTTGAGCGCGGCGTACTCGTCCCAGCTCGGGTCGCTCTCGTCGAAGAACCCGAGGCCGCCGTCGAACGGCGCGAGACGCTCGATCATCGGCGTCGGATCGCTGGCACCATAGAGATAGAGGAAGCACGAGCCGTCGTCGATCTTCGCCGCGACGAACGTCCACCCGAGCGATCCGGCGGCGGGGATCAGCCAGTTCTCTTCGAACGTGGCGATCCGTCGGTACGACGTGGCATCCGGCAGCCGCGACAGATCAGTGATCGGATACGGCAACTCGACGACGAAGATCTTCGGCTGGTCTGTCCGGGGAGCCAGCTCGCGGATCCGGAACCTCGCCGGCGCGCCATCGTCGCGGAGCGCCTCGAACTGATGCCACTGCTCATCGGTCGCCATGCCGTGGAGCGTATCGCACCGAGCCGCCTGATCCTGGGTACTTGGGCAGGTCGACGCATTTCGCTTCCGGGGCGCTCCAGCGGTACACTTTCGCCATGCGCGCCGCCGCCGCTGCTCTCGCCGTTTTCGGCGCGCTGACCGCTTGTCGCGGCGACAAGCCGGCACCGGCCCCCGCGGAGCATCCGGCTTCGGCGGGGAGTGCGACGGCCGGGCCCAGCGCTGCCGCGGCAACGCTTCCTTCGCCGTCGAAGGCGCTCGTCGAGGGCGGCTCGCTGCGCCCGCACAAGGAAGAGCCCGTGGTCGACTGCCCGGCGGTGATCGCGGATACGGTAGACGACGAGGGCCGCGTGGCGCTGCTCCTCGACGAGGCGAACCACCAGATCGAGAAGTCGGTGTATGGGGCGGCGTGGACGTGCGCCGATCGCGCGGCCGATCTCTCGCCGAGCTCCGTCGAGGCGCACCACCTGCGGGGCGCCGCGCTCGCCGCGCTCGGCCGCGACAGCGACGCGCAGATGGCTTACACGCTCGCGCTCGCGCTCGATCCCGATGACCCCGAGACGCTGCGCGCGGTCGCGGACTTCTACATCAACGGCAAGGGCGAGCGCGGCCGGGATGCTCTCCGTCTCGGGCTCGAGCTCGCGCAGCGCGGCAGCCGACGCGCGCAGGCCCGGCGGCGCAACAACCCGCTGGCCGCGGACCTCGCCGTGCTCGAGGGCCAGGCGCTGAACGACCTGGGTCGGAGCGACGAAGCGCTGGTCCGGGTGGAGGCCGCGCTGCGCATCGCGCCCGGCCGCGGCGACGCGCTGCACGAGAAGGGCGTTGCGCTGTTCGATCTATCGAGGTTCGTCGACGCGAAGGCGGCGTTCACGAAGGCGCTCGTGATCCAGCCCGACGACGCGTACACGCACCAGATGCTCGGCCTCACGCTCGAGCAGCTCGGCGACGTCAAGACCGCCGATGCCGAGCTCGGTCGCGCGCTCGCGCTCGCACCGACGGAGCTGTCGGCCCCGATCCTGATCTCCCCCGCGGAGTTCCAGAAGGAGATCGACGCCGTCGTCGCCGGCCTACCACCGGAGCGGCGGGCGCGCGTCTCTGCCATTCGCATCGAGGTCACCGACCTCCCGGACCCCACGGATCTCGCGGCCGTGAAGCCGCCGTTTCCGCCGACGATCCTCGGCCTGTACCGTGGCCCGGTCGGCCACGCGGCCCAGCTGCCCGCGCAGCCCGGCGACGAAGCGCCCTCGATCGTGCTCTATCGCAAGAACCTCGCGCGCGCCGTGAAGACGCGCGCCGAGCTGTCCGA
>JAYVLW010000899.1:0-3198 GCA_043759315.1 Myxococcales bacterium | reverse complement strand
GGCATGCCGTCCTGGGTGATGGTCAGCGTCACCGCGCCCGACGTCGAAGCGTCGGGCGTGGCGGCATCGGGCCCACCGGGCGCATCCGGAAGATGATGGATCCCGTCATCGCCGCACCCGGCCAGCAGGGCCAGGACAAGGAGGCTCTTGTACATGGGCACCATCCTATACGGTGCCGGGGCGAAAAATCGAGATCCTCGTCGGAGTGCGACGAACATCACGAGGGACTAGGATGTGGGCGTGCGCACCAGACCGCTCGGACCCGGCGTCACGGCGGTCGGCTGCGGCGATCTCTCCCTGACCATCGCCGCGAACCGCGGGATCGACGCGCGCGAGGTCGAGCGCACCCTGACCCACGCCATCGAGCTGGGCCTCACCCTCGTCGACGTCCACGCCGAGGCCGATGCCGAGCGCCTCGCCGGCGACGTCATCCGCACGCAGCGCGCGCGCGATCGCGTCGTCGTCGCGGTCACCATCCCGCACACGCCGCCCCGCCCGGGCCACCCGCGCCGCGACGTGCTCCCCGAGCTGTTGCCCGCGCGCTACGTGCAAGAAGCCATCGAGGCGGCCCTGCGCACCACGCGCCTCGACGCGCTTCCGCTCGCGCAACTCCCGCTCCGCGCGGCGTGGCGAGCGTCCACGGCGTGGCCGGAGCTCACCGGCACCTGCGCGCGGCTCGGCCGCGAGGGCAAGGTCGTCGCGTGGGGCGCGCTCGTCGACGATCTCGACGAGACCGCGCTCGCGTTCACGAACGAGACCTGGCTCGCCGCGCTGTCCGTGGTGTTCAACCTCCTCGATCGCCACGCCGAGCCCCTGCTCGCCGCGGCGAAGGTGCCGGTCCTCGCGCGCCAGCCGCTCGCCGGTGGCGCCCTCACCGGCAACGTCGGTCCCGGCATGAAGCTGCCGCCGCGCGACGATCGCAACGAGCTGACGACAGATGATCTCGAGCGTGCCGCCGTCGCCGCCGCGCGCCTCTCGCCCGAGGTCCACACCGAGCCGCCCGCCGCGCGCTCGTGCGCCGCCGCGCGCAAGGTCCTCGAGCGCGGTCGTCGCCCTGATCTCCTCGAAGCGACCACCGTCGCCGAGCTCGCGCTGCGCTTCGTCATCGATCGCGGCGCGATCGCGCTCCCTCGCCTGCACCGCTACGACCACGTCCTCCCCGCCGTGATCGCCGCCTCCGCCGGCCCGCTCTCGCCGGCGCTGCTGCAGCGGATCGTCGTCGACAGATCTTGATCACCTGTACGCGCGTTCAGTATACTCAACGCGCGTGGATCGCCGTCCTGTCTCCAACCCGCTCGTTCGCTTCCGCGATCTCGCCGTGTCGTACGACGAAGGCGAAGGTCCACCGCCCGCGAAGGTCACCCTGCTCGAGGATCAGTCGCGCTCGATCCTCTCGAACAACGATTCGCCCGACCTCGGCTTCCGCTGGAGCGCGAACCCATACCGTGGCTGCCTCCACGCGTGCTCCTACTGCCTGGCCGCCGACACGCTGCTCTTGATGGGCGACGGCCGCACGCGCCGTCTCGATCACGTTCGACCGGGCGACGAGATCTACGGCACACGGACGCAGGGCAAGAATCGCTACTACGTCAGGACTCAGGTCCTCGATCACTGGTCAACGAGAAAGCTCGCATACCGGATCCGGCTGGCAGACGGAACGGAGCTCGTGGCGAGTGGGGACCACCGATTCTTGACCGATCGAGGTTGGAAGCATGTGATGCCAGCTGCTCGACCCGCACAACGACCCTCGCTCACCACCAACAATACGTTGCTCGGTACTGGTCAGTTCGCCCTGACACCAGACCAGACCGATGACTACAAGCGGGGCTACCTGACCGGGATGATCCGCGGAGATGGAACGCTTCACCGCTACGAATACAGCGGACGGCGTCGGGCCGTTGACGTCCAGTACCAGTTCCGGCTGGCACTTGCGGACCTGGAGCCACTTCGTCGGTCCAAGAGCTTCCTCGTAGATCTGTCGGTGGCCACGAGGGAGTTCCAGTTCGCGGAGGCTCGCGTCGGGTATCGACCGATGCTGGCGATTCGTTCGTCTAGTCGGGCTAGCTTCGAGCGGATCTCGCAGCTCGTCGCATGGCCCGAGAATCGAACGGCCGAGTGGGACCGCGGCTTCCTCGCCGGCATCTTCGACGCCGAGGGATCGCGCAGCCAACACGTTCTTCGCATCTCGAACATGGACCCCGTGATGATCGACCGGACCATCACCGCGATGCGACGGTTCTCATTCGACGCGGTCATTGAGCGAATCGAACGGCCGAAGCGACCCATCTTCAACGTTCGGCTACGCGGCGGTCTCGCCGAGCACCTCCGCCTACTTCATACAACAGCCCCGGCAATCACGCGCAAGTGGGATCTCGACGGCGATGCGATCAAGACGTTCGGCGACCTGACGGTCGTCGCAGTGGAGCCGCTTGGCCATCAGCCGCTGTTCGACATCACGACGGGAACTGGTGACTTCATCGCGAACGGGGTCGTCAGCCACAACTGCTACGCCCGGCCCACGCACGAGTACCTCGACCTCGGCGCGGGCACGGACTTCGATACGAAGATCGTCGTGAAGCGGAACGCGCCGGAGCTGTTGCGCGAAGCGTTCGACAAGAAGTCGTGGAAGGGCGAGCTCGTGATGTTCTCGGGAGTCACGGACTGCTACCAGGCGATCGAGCGGGACCTCCGGATCACGCGGCAGTGCCTCGAGGTCTGCCTCGAGTATCGCAACCCGGTCAGCGTGATCTCGAAGAGCGCGCTGGTCGAGCGCGACATCGACCTGTTCCTCGAGCTCGCGAAGCACGCACGGTTCAACATCCACGTCTCGCTCGCGTTCACCGACAACGAGATGTCGCGCTCGATGGAGCCGTGGGCCGCCTCGCCCGATCGGCGGTTCAAGACCATCGAGCGGCTCGCGAAGGCGGGCGTCCCGGTCGGCGTGATGTGTGCGCCGATCATGCCGGGCATCAACGATAGCCAGCTGGTCGGCGTGCTGGAGCGCGCCGCCGGAGCGGGCGCGACCACGGCGGGCTGGGTGTTGCTGCGGTTGCCCGGCGCGGTGAAGCAGGTGTTCGAGGAGCGCGTGCGTCAGGTGATGCCGCTGGCCGCGGACAAGGTGCTGCACCGGATCCGCGGCACGCGCGGCGGAGACAAGCTCTACGACGCGTCGTTCCACACGCGCGGCCGCGGCCAGGG
>JAYVLW010000898.1:0-3246 GCA_043759315.1 Myxococcales bacterium | reverse complement strand
CCCGTCGGCAGGTGGCAGAACCCACACGCGAACACGTCGGGCTTGCGACCGTGCGCGACGACCTCGGGCATCGCGCCGTGGTCGCTCGGTCGTGGGTCGGGAACCGTGAACAGATCGAGCGGCACCGCCGGCGCTGTGGTCGTCGGATTGACCGGATAGGCCCAGTCCACGGAGGCGATGGGCGCGTCGGGTGACGATGACGAGCACGCCGCCACGACTGCGAGCACGAGACTGCGCCGCACGCTCAGCGCAGCTCGATCGTGCAGCTCGAACCCTGGCCAGGCGACTCGGCAACCGTCGTCTCGAACGCGAGGATGTGCGGCGAGAGCACGGCGATCTTGTCGCGCAACAGCTCCGCGACATGGACCGCGAGGCCCTCGACGGAGATGTTGTCGATCGGGAGGAGCAGCGCGTCGCCGCGGGGGAGCACGTAGCGCTCGCCGCACAGCGTGAACTCGAGCTCGCGATCGTCGCGGATCAACGTGAAGTGCGGGTTGTTCGCCGCGAGGAGCACCCGCTCCTTCCACGCCGCGCACAGCTCGGCGAGCGCGACCTTGACCGCCGAGAACGGGATCATCGCCGCGAGATCGACGCGCTCGACATCGAGAGCGAGCGCGATCGAGTAGTTGTGGCCGTGCAGCCGCTCCTTCGAACCGTCGGGGAACACGGTCATGTGCGCGCACGACACCTTGTACTGATCGCGCGCGATGAAGACGCGGTGCTTCACGTGGCTCAGACCTGCGCAGCCGGGCCGCGGCCGCGACCGCCACGACGACGGCGCTTGCGACCACCGCGGTCGCCGCCGCCACCCTCACCGCCGCCACCTCCGCGATCTCCACCACGACCGCGGTCCCCAGCTCCGGCGTGCTGCGCAGGGCCGGTGTGGACGTGCTTCGGCGCGAGCGCCTCGGCCTCGGCGGCGATCTCCGTCGACAACTTGCCGGCGACGCGGAACTGGTCCGGCTTCCAGCCCTTCTGCGGGACGACCTCGATCTTCTTCTGGAACCGCTTCTCCAGGTGATCGAGGTAGTCGCGCTCCTGGCGCTGGAGGATCTCGGCGACGCGCGGCGCGCACTCGAGATCGATCTTGTCGTTGTCGACGAGGGTGCCGGAGCGGCGGACCTCGCGCAGGATCTCGTACGCCACCGTGGTGACGCTCTTGACCACGCCCGAGCCTTCGCAGGTGGGGCAGGGCTCGGTGAGCAGCTGCACGAGCGACTCGCGCGTGCGCTTGCGCGTCATCTCGACGAGGCCGAGCTCGCTGATCTTCGTGACGTTGGTGCGAGACCGGTCGCGGGTCAGCGCCTTCTGGAAGGCGTCCCACACCTTGCGGCGGTTGCCCTCTTTGTCCATGTCGACGAAGTCGATGACGATGATGCCGCCGATGTTGCGGAGGCGGAGCTGGCGCGCCACCTCCTCGCAGGCCTCGAGGTTGTTGGCCGTGACCGTATCTTCGAGATTGCCGGAGCCGGTGTTCGTGAAGCTGCCGGTGTTGATATCGATCGCGGTGAGCGCTTCACCCTGATCGATCACCAGCGAGCCACCCGACTTGAGCGGGACCTTGCGCGCAACGGCGAGCCGGAGCGCGGGCTCGATGTGATAGTGGTCGAAGATCGGCCGGCGCGAGTCGTACTTCTTGATGCGCTCGGCGAACCTCGGCAGGAACGCCTGCGTGAACTTCTTCACGCGGTCGAACTGCTCGTCGTCGTCGATGCACACCTCGGAGGTGTCCTCGCGGAGAAGATCGCGCACGGTGCGCAGCGAGAGATCGAGATCGGCGTAGACCAGGCCGGGGCCGCGCGACTCCTTCTCGCGGGTCTCGATCTCGCCCCACAGACGGGCGAGGAAATCGACGTCGTCGCGCAGCTCCTGATCGTTCGCGTCCTCGGCGGCGGTCCGCACGATGAAGCCCGAGCCCTTGGGCCGGACCTCGTTGACGAGATCGCGCAGACGACGGCGCTCCTTGTCCGAGCCGATGCGGCGCGAGACGCCGATCTGCGAGACGTGGGGCATGAAGACGGAGTAGCGGCCGGGCAGCGAGATGTACCCGGTGACGCGCGCACCCTTCTGACCGATCGCATCCTTCGTGACCTGACAGACGACGGTGTCGCCGGGTCGCAGGAGATCCTCGATCTTGCGGTTCGCTAGCTGCTTGCGAGACCGAGCGATCCGCGATGCGGCGCCTTCGGGAGATTCGTCGCCGCCATCATCGACATCAGCGTCCTCGAACAGCTTGCGCTCGTCACCCGAGCCCAAGACATCCGCGACATAGAGGAATGCGGCGCGCTCGACCTTCGGGCCCAGGTCGACGAATGCCGCCTGCATGCCCGGGAGGACCCGAGTGACTTTTCCGCGATAGATATTTCCGACGATTCCTCGATCACGCTTACGTTCGACAAAGAACTCGGCCAGGGATCCCTCTTCGACGACCGCTACGCGGATCTCGGGTCCCTCGGCGTTGACCACGAGCATGTTCTGCATGTGAGCTCTGCAATTCGTTGCGCCCGCTCCGGAGCGACGCGACATGAATGTCCTAGCGCGGTCGCGACGGAGGTCGGGTCGAGGTGCCTCGGTAACACGCAAGGGCCATGAATACAAGGCATTGCGCCACCCGTGAGCACTGTGGCCCATCGCTTGCTTTAGTCCGGTCCGCGTCGGCGTTGCCGCGTTCGGCGCTCGCTCGGTTTAATAAGCTAAGCACCGAGTTTTCCTAGTCTAGTTGATCTTATTCGTTGAACGCCTGGGTTGCCGCCCGGGCGTTCGTGTTTTTCGGCTCCGGCGCATTCGGCGACATCTCGGCTCGCTGGCGTATCGTGCAGCCGTGGAGGACTCGATCGCGTTCGTCCTGGCCCTGGGACGAGCGCTCCATCGCTACGGCACCCCCGCCGACCGCCTGGAGGAGGCCCTCAAGGTGTGCTGTCAGCGGCTCGGCATCGAGGCGGAGGTGTTCACCGCGCCCACGGCCCTGATCATGAGCTTCGGGGCACCGACCGAGCTGAAGACCCGGATGCTGCGGTTCGAGGGGTCCGAGCTCGACCTCGGCAAGCTCGAGAAGGTCGACGAGATCGCCGATGCCGTCACCGAGCACCGCCTGGCGCCGCGCGCCGGCATCGCGAAGCTCGACGAGATCATCGCCGCCGCGCCGCGGTTCGGCCGCGGCGTCTCCACCCTGATGCACGGCGTGACGGCCGGCGCACTGGCGGTGTTCTTCGGCGGCTCGCTCGAGGACGTCGCGGTCGCCGGCGC
>JAYVLW010000897.1:0-7158 GCA_043759315.1 Myxococcales bacterium | reverse complement strand
CGTGGTGAGGCGGTGGACGGCGCGCTGGTGCAGGCCAAGGGCCGCAGCTACCGGCTCGACGAGCTGCTCGCGTCGTCGGGGCCCGGTTCGCTCGCGGCGCGGTTGACCGGGGGCGCCTACGCGACGATCTATCTGTCCCCGAAGGACTATCACCGCGTCCACAGCCCCGTCGACGCGCAGGTCATCAGCTACGACTACGTGCCCGGCACCCTGTGGCCGGTCAACCGATGGGCCACGGAGCGCCGCGAGGGTCTGCTCGCCCGGAACGAGCGCGTGGTCATCCACATGAATGCTGGCGCTCTTGGTGAGGTCGCGCTGGTCATGGTCGGCGCTGCCGGCGTCGGCAACATCCGTCTGTCGCACGCGCCCGATAGCGCCACGTTCCGTGGCCTGCGCGAGCGGCGGCGCATCGAGCTCACCGGTGTCACCGTGAAGAAGGGCGACGAGCTGGGCGCGTTCCGCCTCGGCTCGACGGTGGTCCTGGTGTTCCAGCCCGGCAAGGTCACGCTCCGGGGCGAGGTCGCTCAGCCGGTTCGGTTCGGAGAAGGCATCGGATCCGCCAGGTCAGGAGCCGCGTGAGCAAACGCGACGACGACTCCGGCGTTCACCCGACCGGCGACATGGAAGCCGGCATGACCACCGCCGAGCGGCGTCGGCGTCGGCGTCGCGGCGGTGGCCTCCGCGTACCGTCGGATAACGTGCCGCGCCGGAGCACCACGCCACCAGTCGTCGCGCCGGTGCCCGAGGATCCGTCCCTGGCGATGTCGATCGCGTACAGCTTCTCGAGCGACGCCTCGGAGCCGGTGCCGCGCGTTGTGGCCGAAGGCCAGTCGCAGAGCGTGCCGTCGTTCGACGATCCGGTCGCGCCGGATGCGGTGTCGACGGTGATCGATCCACCGAGCTCGCCCGTCGAGAGCCAGGACTTCGAGATGAAGACGCGCGAGATGAGCGCGGTCGATCTCGAGGCGCTCGGACTGACCGAACCCGGCACGTCGGGACAGCGGATTCCCGTGCAGCGGATCGCCACGGATCCGAGCCCGATGCGCACGGTCGAGGTCGACATGGACATGGGGGCCGAGGACGTCGGCATCACCCTCGACCAGAACCCGCCGCCGCGTCGTCTCGGCACGGAGCCACCGCAGGCCGCGGCGCGTGCTGCACGCGCGAGCACCCAGCCGGGCGATGTACCGCCGCCGCCCCCGATGGCGCGCGTCGCGACGCGCGAACGCCTGAGAACTGTCGCGCTCTCCGACGACGATCTCGAAGAGGTGCGCGAGGCGTATCGCGCGGCGACCGGTCAGCCGATGACTGCAACCTCGTCGGTCAACGCTCCGATCATCTCGACGCCCATCACGCCGTCCCCGCTCGTCCCCACGCCGACGACCAGCTCGACGCAGCCGCTGTCCGTTCTCGACGTCGAGGTCCAGGTCGGCGAAGCCGATCCGGCCGACCAGGAAGACAAGCCCGAGTCGCTCGCGGAGATCGATATCAACGAGCTCGCGATGCGGGCCGATAGCTCCGGCGAGTTCGAGGTGGACGTCGACGAGCAGCCGCTGAAGGCGGTGCCGCAGGCGGCCGCCGTGACCCCACCGCCGCCGTCGCCTACCGCCGATCGCAAGCGCCCGGCCTCGGTCCCGCCGCCGTTCGCTGGTGAGAAGGCCGCGAAGTCCGAGGGGCATCCTCAGTCCGTCCCGCCGCCGTTCCAGGGCAAGGACAGCAAGCCGGACCTGGGTGCCGTGGTCCCCGTCCAGGCAGCGCCTCCGGCCGCGTTCGCCGAGAAGCACGCTGCGCCGCCGCCGCCGCCACCTGCCGCGCACAAGGCGCACGCTCCGCCGTCGCCGCCGCCGAAGATCAAACCTGCGCCGCCGTCGCAGAGCTCGACGCAGAGCAAGATCGAGGGCAAGGGCTCGCGCGGCAAGCCGTGGTTCGTCGATCTGTTCGACGAGGACTACCTGCGGACGCTGCCGTTCCTGACGCCGCAGGCGACACAGTCCGAAGCGGAGTTCGTGATCGAGGCGATGGGGCTGTCGCCCGGCGCGCAGGTCCTCGATATCGGCTGCGGCTACGGTCGCCACGCGATGGAGCTCGCGGCCCGCGGCTTCCACGTCGTCGGGCTCGATCTGTCGACGCCGCTGCTCGTGCGCGGTGGCGAAGAGGCGATGCGCCGCGGCCTGGAGATCAACTTCGTACGCGGCGACATGCGCGAGCTCGACTTCGACGCGCAGTTCGACGGCGCCTATTGCATGTTCTCGACGTTCGGATACTTCGACGACGAGACGAACAAGAAGACCGTGTCGAACATCGCGCGCGCCCTCAAGCCGGGTGGCCGCGTGATGATCGAGATCCTGAACCGCGACTACGTGATCGCGGATCTGCCGACGCGTGTGTGGTGGGAGGGCGAGGGATGCGTCGTGCTCGAGGAAGTCGAGCTCAACTACTTCTCGTCGCGCATCCAGGTGAACCGCTCGGTCGTGTTCGACGATGGACGGCAGCTCGAGCAAGAGATCTCCGTGCGGGCCTATTCGCTACATGAGGTTGGCAAACTCATGCACGCCGCCGGCTTCCGCGTCCTCGAGGTCTCGGGCGGTTACCACACGCGCGGTCGATTCTTCGGCAACCAATCGCGCCACATCATTGTCCTAGCTGAGCGCAAGGACCCTTCCGCACCTTGATGGCAAACCCCACGAAGGTGGGGTGAGTGCCAGCCCCAGGGATATGGGGCGCGCGGCGCGGCGAAGCGCGCTGCTAGATCGAGGCGTTACGGGGGGTTACTCCCGCAATGATGGAATAAGAGGGCCGGCTCGGGTGTCTGTCTTGCATGCGCGAAGATCGCCAAAACATTTGGCGTCGTCGCGCGTCTGAATAGGTAAGCGCGCCGCGCTCGAAAGGCAGTTCGATGGCAGCCATCGTCACGAAGGTTGGGGCTACTGGCTTCGGTCGTCCGAGTGCACGCGCGGGGCGCGTTGCTCGTGTGACGGCCAAGGCACCGAAGCGCTCGAAGTCGGAACCGGCTGCCGACGCCGATGCCGATGCCGAGATCGACGCGGAGGCACTCGCCGGCGACGGCGAGGAGGTCGTCGTCGTCGAGAAGAAGGTTCGCGCCGATAGCGGGACGTACCTCTCGATGTACTTCCGGGACATGGCTGCCCTCGACGTCCTGCGTCCCGAGGAGGAGTTCACGTCCGCGCGCGAGATCGAGGCGCTCGAGATCATGCTGTGGGAGACGGTGCTCGCCCACCCGCCCGCGATCGAGCACATCCTCGCGACGGTCGAGGAGCTGACGCCGCTGCCGGCCGAGGCGAAGACGCTGCGCAAGGCGGCGGAGCGGCCCGATGCGAAGAGCTATCCGAAGCTCGCCGCGCGTGCTGCGCGCAAGCTGCGCAGCGAGGACACCGACCACCTGTTCATCGATGCGGCGCTGTGCACGGTCGATCGGCTGTCGCTCAACATCGGCGTGCGCGGCACGGATGTGGGCTCGCTCGGCCGCGAGCGTGCTCGCACCGAGTGGCTGCGCCGCGTGATCGGAGCGAATCGCGCCGCGATGGAGGCGCGCAACGACTTCGTGCGCGCGAACCTCCGTCTCGTCGTATCGATCGCACGCCGCTTCAACCACGGCCGCATGGCCCTCGCGGATCTGATCCAGGAGGGGAACCTGGGCCTCCTCAAGGCCGTGGAGCGCTACGACTACCGTCGCGGGTTCCGGTTCTCGACCTATGCGAGCTGGTGGATTCGCCACGCGATCAGCCGCGCGCTCGCCGACAAGGGCCGCGAGATTCGCCTGCCGGTCCACATGATCGATGCGCAGCACCGGTTGACCAAGGCGCGCCGGCTGCTCACCGGTCAGCTCGGCCGTCAGCCGACGAGCGAGGAGCTCGCGAAGGCGACGCAGATGCCGATCGACAAGATCGAGAAGATGCGGAGCTGGTTGATGGAGCAGTCGATCTCGATCGACAAGCCGGTGGGTGACGACGAGGGTCGGGTCCTCGGCGAGGTGCTCGAGGATCCGGACCGCGAGGAGCTGTCGCCGACCCAGGATCTCGAGTGGGAGGCGCTGACGACCGAGGTCCGCACGATGCTCGGCGAGCTCCGCCCGATCGAGGCGGACATTCTCCGCCAGCGGTTCGGCCTGGGGACCGAGCAGGAGCTAACCCTCAAGGAGATCGGGGACAAGTACAACCTGTCCCGCGAGCGGATCCGGCAGCTTCAGGAGCAGGCCCTCGCCAAGATGCGCCGGGCGCTGGCCCGCCGCGACCTGATGTAACCGGGAGTTGGTAAACCAGGCCGAATTTCGGTACGTTCCCACCATGACGAGGCGTCTGGCGCTGTCCGTGCTTCTCCTGTGCGCGATCTCCGCGTGCGGTGAGACTGACACCAAGCTCAAGGTCACGGGCATCGAGCCCGAGAAGGGCGACGTCGACGGCGGGACGTACGTTCGTCTGAAGGGCAACCGCTTCACGGCGGATGGCCCGCGCAACGTCAAGGTCTACTTCGGCAAGGACAGCTCGATGCGCCAGGGGACCGTCGTGCGGTTCGCGAGCGACAGCGAGCTGATCGTCGAGGCTCCCGGTGGAAAGCCGAACGAGAAGGTCGACGTCCTGATCATCTTCGATCCGGGCGGGCAGCTGAAGATCAAGGACGGCTTCACGTTCGTCGAGAAGAACGACTCGGCCCCGAGCGTCCAGGACCTCGATATCTCCAAGCCGAAGAAGTAGCAGCGCGCGCTCCGACGTTGCGTCGCCCTACGTGAGGTTGAGGCGGAACAGCTGCTGGCCGAGCAGCACGAACGATTCGTGGCCGATGGCGCGCTCGCCGTTGACCTTCACGAACGTGCCGTTCGAGCTCCCGAGGTCGGTGAGGAACACGCGACCATCGCGCAGCGACACGCGCGCGTGGAGCCCCGAGACGTAGCCGTCGTCGGGGAAGTTGATCTCGCCGCGCTCGCGGCCGAGAGTGCAGCTCTCGCCGAGCAGGGGAAACGCCGCACCGGTGATGTCGCGGCCGATGATGACGGTCAGCTTGCCCCAGAACCCCGGGTTCGGGCTTCCCATGAGCTCGGTGCCATCGGCGGTCGGCTCCGGCGCGGCGATCAGCTCGAAGCGCAGGAGCTCCTGACCGATGCGGAGGATCTGGCCAGAGGTCAGCTCCTCTTCACCGGTCATCTTCACGAACACCCCGTTGAGGCTGTCGAGGTCGCGCACCACGCCGGTCGTGCCGCGCAGATCGAGCTGGGCGTGGATCGGCGACAGGTAGCCGTCGTTCTCGAACACCGGACCGAAGCTGCGGCCGAGCTTGTTCTCGCCCTGGCGCAGCTCGTGGGTGCCGCCCTCGGTGCCGTCGGGGCGGATCAGCGTCATCGACAGGCGGCGCTGCGCGCTCATCTGCGGCGCGGAACCAGGACCGGGTGGCATCGGCATCGGCGCGGGCGCGGAGCCCTCGTCCATCCGGAAACCACAGGTGCCGCAGAACCGGAAGGTCGGCGGTACATCGCTGCCGCACGACGGGCAGCGGCGCATCCCTGCGGCAGCGCCAGCGGGGCCAGGAGCAGGACCCTGACCCGGTGGCACGTAGCTCGGAGAGAAGCCGGGGACGCCCGGAGGCGGGCCCATCGGCGGCGGCATGGCCGGGCCGCCCAGCGGGCCAGCGGGCGGCATGCCGGGCATGCCGCCACCGGTGGCGCGCGGACCGGGGCCCATCGGGCCAGGGCCCATCGGGCCAGGGCCGGGCTGCGGCATCGATCCTGAGGGCCCACGCAGAGGGGCGCCGACGATCGGGCCGGGCTGCGATGGGTCCTGCATCATCGTCTTCATCATCGCAACATCACCACCCGGTCCGCCCGGCTTGGGCGCAGCGGTCAGCTCCGCCCCACAGCCGAGGCAGAACTTGTAGTGATCTTGGTTTTCTTTCCCGCAACGATTGCAGACGGTCATGGAGGCTCCCGGACGGAGAGAGTCAGACTAGACGATTTCCACGCGAAGTAACTGCTGGCCCAGAAACACGTAGTCGCCGTGCTTCAAGACCTGCTCGCCGTTGACGCGAACGAACGTTCCGTTGCGCGACCCGAGGTCGGTTACGGATAACACACCGCCGGCGATCCTTAGCTCCGCGTGACGACCGGAGATGAACGGATCTTCGGGGAAGTTGATGTCGTTGCCCTCGCGCCCGATCACGACGGATTCGGCCTCGACCCGGAACACCGAGCCGATGGTACCGCCACGGAGGTTCTGCTTGACCTCGAGGTTCGCCGGTCGCGGCATGCTCGACGAGTAGAAGGTCCCCTCCGCGTCGGGGGTGTCCTCGGGCTGGCGCGCCTGGGAGACCGTCAGGACCTGTTCGCCGATCAGCACGGTGGCGCCGGAGACGAGGTTCGCAGTGCCCGCGATCCGCACGTAGATCCCGTTGAGCGAGCCCTCATCGCGGACGACCAGCTCGTTCGGCTCACCGCGGACCGAGGACGGCCGGTAGAGGAAGTTCGCGTGGGTCGGGGAGAGAAACGGATCATCGGGGAACGAGATCGGGCAGTCGCCTCGGCCTGCGGGATGTTCCTGTCCAGCGAGCGTGAACGACACGCCATCCTCGCCGTCGCCGCGGATCAGCGTCAGCTTTGCGCGGGCGGACTGCACCGCGCCGCCGAAGAACAGCGTGCTGCGGCCGGACTTGCCGCTCTGGGGCTGCGCCATGCCCGCGTTCTGCGTGCCGGTCCCACCACCGGGACGCGGGCCGACCCGCGTCTCGACGTCGAACGCGACGTCGGCGACGGGCGGCATGCGATGGCCGCACGCGCCGCAGAACTTCGTGCCGCTCAGGACAAACGTTCCGCACTTCGGGCAATCCCGACCGTTCGCGACACCTGGCAGCGTCGGAGAGGGAGACGTCCCGTTCGATGCATCGAGAGGAGGTGGACGGCTGGCCCCGCGCGGGCGCGGGTCGAGAGCGACCGCAGCGCCGCAGCGCGCACATTGCGGTACCCCGATCGGAGTCAGCGCGCTGCACGCGTCGCAGACAAGTCCCACATCCATGCCCTCGGAATTCTACCCCCTTGCGAAGATCCCCGTCAAAGAACGGACCCCGTCAGATCGCGCAGGATCGCTAGGTTTTTTGGGCGCCGACCTCGTCAGGGCGCCGTGGCGGCCGCGCGGACGACGGGGTCGGGGTCGGCAG
>JAYVLW010000896.1:0-3055 GCA_043759315.1 Myxococcales bacterium | reverse complement strand
ACATCGACGATCTCGACCAGGCGTGCGTGATCGCCGAGGTGATGCGCGCGGTGGTAGAAGGCGAGGGTGCCGTCCCTGCGCACGTAGAGCGTGCCGCCTTGCTGGTGGAGATCGCCCTGCGGGCGTCCGTTGCGGAAGCCGTGGGTGTAGCCGCGGATCACCTGGCCGATCGCGATCGGACCGAACGTCCCCCAGACGGAGCGCTCGAAGCCGGCGGCCCGATACGCGGCGCGCGTGGGATCCGTGAAGCACGCGACCTCGTGGTCTGCGAGATCCTCGCGCTCGATGAACGCGGCCAGCTGGTCGGCGCTGCCCGAGCCGACGATCGTCGCGGTCACACCGAGGCGTGTGATCTCGTCGATGCGCGGCCGGAGCGCGGCCAGGTGTTCCGCGCAGCCGATGCACGCGAAGTGGCGCACGAACACGAGCAGCGCATCCGAGCTCTTCCATCGGGACGCCAGCGCATGCGTCCCTCCCGTGGCGTCGATGACCTCGGCGGCGCCGAGGGCCGGCGGGATCGCTTGTCCAAGCGCGGGCGCCACTTCGCGACGATACGCCAACCGTGTGCAAGGAATTGCATAGCTGAATCGGGAAGTTGTTCGCCGGCGATGCAGTACAATGGAGACGTGGCGAAACGTACGGAGACCGAGCCTGCGGCCCCACCACCGCCGCCCGATCCGCCACCGACCGGCCGCCGGCAGCGCGCACGGCGCGAGACCGCCGAGCTGACCGTCGTCACGGAGCGCTCGCGTACCTCCGCGTTCTGGGGCAATCGTCCTCCGCGCGCGATCTCGGAGGCAGTGACGATGATCGCGCCGGATCCGATGCCGAAGCCAACGACCACGCGCGCGGCCACCGTCCCGGCGCGGCGTCCCTCGACCGGCGCCGACGACTTCCTCGAGGAAGTCCCAACTGACGTCCGCACGTCCGAGTAGCGGCGTGAGGCTGCTGCCGCTGTGCGCGCTCCTCGCAGGTTGCTGGCGCGGTGATCCGCCGCCGCCGGCGCCACCACCCGCGCCGACTGCTCCGGCGAAGACCGCACCCGCGCCGCGCGCCAGAACACAGAGCGAGCTGGCGTTCGAAGCCATGCGTGGCTTCAAGGACCAGATGTGCGCGTGCAAGGACAGGGCGTGCGCCGATCGCGTTCAGGAGGAGCTGGTCCAGTGGTCGACCGAGATGGCCAGGTCCAGCGACATGCGTCCGGGCAGCTTCATCGAGAAGCAGATGCGCGCGATGCAGGACCTCGGCTCCGGCTACGCGGAGTGCATGATGGCCGCGATGCAGGCGACTCCCTGATCGGATTTGGTTGCGCCGCGCCTCGACCCGCACGACAATGGAGCCGTGGTCCGTCCGTGCTCGGTCACTTGAGAGGAACCATGCCGAAGCTCGGAACTGTCGTGGTCTTCGCGATGTTCGTCAGCACTGCGTACGCGCAACCGGGCGTGGCGCCCGAACCAGCACAGCCTGCACCCGAGGCCGCGGCCACGCCCGCGCCAGAGCCGTCGGGACCGCCACCGGGCTCGACCCAGGCGACCTTCACCTCGGCGAGCGCCGAGCCATGGGAAGTGCTGCTCGATCGCCATCCCGCCTGCGAGACGCCGTGCTCGATCTACGTGCCGCCGATGCGGTTCGTGACGTTGCGCTCGCGTGACCGTGTGCTGCTCGAGGTCGGCACGCTGCCGCCGAGCCCCGTGGTCGTGCGCGGCACGCACCTCGCGAACGGCGCCTACGCCGGGGGCATCGTGGGCACCACGTTCGCCGGCATGGGCGTGGTCACGGGCATCACCCTGACGGCGGTCGGCTGCGCCACCGACCGCCGAGGCATGTGCACGGCGGGCCTGATCACCGGCGGCGTGTCGGCCGTCGGCCTCTACCTCTCGATCCGCCTCATGCAGAGCGCGGTGCCGAAGGCGGAGGTGCTGCCGGCGCAGCCCTACATCGCGGGCAACACCGTCGGCGTGGCCGGCACGTTCTGAGCCTGCGGCGCGCTGCCGCACCGCACCCGCGGATCGGGCAGTGCCTGCAGTTCGCGATCGGGCTCGCCGAGCACGACGTGATCGCGCCGGCGTTGGGTACGATTCGGTTCGGCGATCACCTCGCGCGGATCGCGCCGCAGCACGCGGCATGATCACATCTCGGACAGCGGCGGCACGTCGATGCCGTGCTTGCGCATGACGTCGAAGCTGAAGCCGCCCGCGTTGGTGTTGTCCGCGCGCCGGTGGATGAAGTCGGCCGTCTCGGAGAACTTCACCTTCACCTTCGAGCCGAGCTGGAGCGCCTTGACGTCATCGGGCGTGTTGCCGAGGGTGCCTTCGATCGTGTTGCCCTTCCACGCGAAGACATCGACCCACATCCATTCGACGTTGTCGTGGTCGGTCGGAAACGGCGCCTTCACCGACAGGCGCTCGTCATAGGGAATCCCCTTCGCGAAGTGCGCACGCAGCGCACCGAGAGCGGCGCGGGCCTTCTCGGCCGCGGAATCGAGCTCGGGCTGGAAGTCGAGGCGATGGATCTTGTCCTCGTCGCTGCCCTCGAACTTCTCGGCCGCGGCGATCACGGCGACGGAGGGTTCGGCACCCGGGAGGTAGAGCTCGAGGACCGCGGCGTCCGCGTGGGCGTCGTCGGGATTCCCCCAGCGTACCTTCCACGTGATCGTTCCAGCGCCACCGCGCGCCTTCGCGACGTCGAGCCCCCAGTCACCGCGCAGCTTCGCGAGATCCACCTCGAGCTCGCCATCGTGGGTGAGATCGCGGCGCTCGACGAGCGTCTGGGCGGTCGCGTTCAACATGCGGTTGACGGCGATCGCGTAGCCGGACGGCACGTTCCTCACGAGCAGCTCCGGGAGGCCGAGCCGCGCGAGCCCCGCCGTATCGAGGAAGCCGAGATCGTTGTCGCCGCTCACCTGGTGGATGGCGATCATCCGACGGGCATCGAAGCTCGTGCCGGGGACGTGCTCCGCGATCGTCGCGCGCGTGATCACGCGATGGACGTCGACGTCGATCACCCAGCCATGGCAGGCCTCCGCGACCGCCATCGCGACCTCCGCGGTTCGCCG
>JAYVLW010000895.1:0-2535 GCA_043759315.1 Myxococcales bacterium | reverse complement strand
TGTTCGCGTGCGTGATGTGTCACACCAGGAGCCCTTAGAGCACCGTGGCCTTCAATAAAGAAAAGGTCATGGATGCGGCCCGCAAGTTTGTCGATAAAGGCCAGATCGACAAAGCGGTGAAGGAGTACCTGCGGATCGTCAACGAAGATCCGAAGGATGTCCGCGTCTGGCTCAAGATCGGCGACCTCTACGCCAAGAAGGGCGCGAAGCAGGACGCGACCGAGACCTATCTCAAGGTCGCGCGCTTCTATCACGAGCAAGGTTTCTTCCTGAAGGCCGTCGCGGTCTACAAGCAGATCCTCAAGCTCGATCCGCGCCTCGTCGACGTGATCTTGAAGCTCGCCGAGCTCTATCGCCAGCTCGGCCTGATGTCCGATGCGATGCAGCACTTCGAGTCGGTCGCCGCGCACTTCCATCGCGAAGGCAACACGAAGGAAGCGCTCGCCACCGTCAAGAAGCTCGTCGATCTCGACCCCGAGAACATCGCGACGCGCATCAAGCTCGCGGAGCTGTACTCGAAGGAGAGCCTCGTCGAGGAAGCCGCCACCGAGTTCACCGTCGCGTGCGAGCAGCTGCGGCGTCAGGGACGGCAGGACGACTTCCTCAAGGTCGCGGAGCGCTTGCTCTGGCACAAGCCAGACAACACGTCCCTGAACCGCGAGCTCGCCGGTCTGTACCTGCGGCGCAACGATCCGCGTCGCGCACTCCAGAAGCTGCAGGCGTGCTTCAAGGCCGACCCGCGCGACGTCGAGACGCTCGGGCTCCTCGCGCAGGCGTTCCAGGCACTCGACCAGAAGGCGAAGACGGTCAGCGTGCTCAAGGAGCTCGCGCGCGTTCACGTCGAGAACAAGCAGCGCGACAAGGCGACAGAGGTGTTCCGCAAGATCCTCGAGTTCGTCCCCGGGGATCCGGATGCAAAGGAGTTCCTGGGCGCGAACGCGGCGAAGCCGGCCGTGGCTGCTCCGGCCCCGTCGCGCCCGATCCCGCCGATGCGTCCGGCCACGCCGCTGCCCGCCGAGATCCGCGCGGCCACCGCCGGCGCCAAGTTCAACATCACGGGCGACATCCCGGCGTTCGGCGGGGTCAACCCACCGCCGTCGAACATGACCGGCTCGATGCCGCTCGTCGACGAGCAGTCGCTCTCCGGCGTGGACTTCGCGCTGCCCGAGTACGACGACGCGGACTTCTCGGCCGACATGGAACCCGCGCCGGATCCGCGTTCGATGTCCGCGGCCGGCGAGCAGCACGCCGACGAGATCTCGAAGATCCTCGCGGAGACCGACGTCTACGTGAAGTACGGCCTGCACCAGAAGGCCGTCGATCACCTCCGCCGGGTGTTCACGCTCGACCCGGAGAACGTCGAAGCGCACGAACGGCTCAAGGACATCTTCGTCTCGCAGGGCCGCGAGCAGGAGGCCGAGGTCGAGCTGTTGAAGCTCGCCGAGGTGATCGCACCGAGCGATCCGGATCGCGCCGAGGCATACCTCCAGGAGCTCCTCGCGATGAACGGCACGCACACCGGTGCGTTCGAGCTCGCACGCCGGTTCCGTCTGCGTGTCGCCCGGATGAGCTCGGTGTCCTCCGAGGTCGAGTACGTCGGCGGTGGTGGTGTCGCGGCGATCGATCCCGACATGGAGGAGCTCGCTCTCGACGACGGCCCCCGCGGTGGCGGCATGAATCGCCCGATGGGTGTCGCTCGTCCGCGCGACTCGATCGACGAGTTCGATCCCCACGAGCTGATCGGCAAGCGCGTCGCGCACGGCAGCCCGGCGCCGGGTCGCCCTCCGCAGCGGCCGAACGGCACCGGCTACGGCGAGGAGCAGTTCGACATGGAGTTCGAGCCGTCGTCGTCGTCGACGCGGCAGATGTCTCCCGAGCACGCCGAGGCACTCGCGAATCATCCAGGTGACGAGCTCGATGATCCGGTCATCGTCGATCGCCCGCCACATCGCGGCTGGAATCAGCCGCCCGATCCGTACGGTCACCAGGCCACGTACCAGGCGGTGGACGCGCAGCTCGACGACGATGCCCTCGGTCACGACATCGACTCCGAGGTCGCTGCAGAGCTCGCCGGCAGCGACCTCTCGTTCGATCCCGACGACGCGCGCGCGTTCGACGCCGCCGTTCCCAAGGAGCCGGGGACCGCGCCGAACGCGTACGTCGGTGGCTTCGACGATACCGTGCTGCCGTCGCGCCCCCACCAGCTCGCGACGATCGAGACCACGTCGCACGACTACGTCGACGAGTCGCTCGCCGTCTCGGGCAGCTACGATCCGTACGCCACCGAGGCCGTGCAGACGCCCCCGTACGATCCCACGCTCGCGCACGTCGTCGATACGAGCCACCACGATGACCCGGCGTTTGACGCTCTGGCCGAGCAGCCGCGCGCCGAGTCGCTGGTCGAAGACGATCTCGACGAGGCCGACTTCTACGCCGGCCAGGGCATGTACCAGGAGGCGCTCGACGTTCTCCACGTGCTGTACCAGCGCCATCCGAACCACCGTCTGATCCTCGCGAAGCTGCGCGAGGTCGAGG
>JAYVLW010000894.1:0-4811 GCA_043759315.1 Myxococcales bacterium | reverse complement strand
GGACGAAGCGCGCGCATCAGCGGGTGCGCCCTCACCCGCTCGATCGCCGCCTTGGTTCCGACCGCGATGCCTGCCTGTGGCCCGCCGAGCAGCTTGTCGCCCGAGAACGTGACGAGGTCCGCGCCTGTCGCGACCGTCTCGGCGACGGTCGGCTCGTCGGGCAGCCCCCACGCGCGCTGGGTGGCGCGATCGATGAGCGCCCCCGAGCCGAGGTCGATCATCGTGCCGACGCCGCGCTCCCTGCCGAGCGCGACGAGCTCCTCCGGAGCGACCTCGCTGGTGAAGCCGACGATCGCGAAGTTCGAGCGATGGACCTTGAGGAGCAGGCCGGTCGCCGACGTGATCGCGTTCGCGTAGTCGGCGCCGCGCGTCTTGTTCGTGGTGCCGACCTCCACCATCACGCCGCGAGACAGCTTGAGGATCTCCGGCAGGCGGAACGAGCCGCCGATCTCGATCAGCTCGCCGCGCGAGACGATGATCTCCCGATCGGTCGCGAGCGCGGCGAGCCCGAGCACCGTCGCCGCCGCGTTGTTATTGACGACGACCGCGTCCTCTGCCCCGGTGAGCTCGCGTAGCAGGCCGCGCAGGTGATCATGGCGCGAGCCGCGCTTCCCCTCCACGAGGTCGTACTCGAGGTTCGAGTAGCCTCGCGCCACCTCGTCGATCGCGGCGCGCGCGGCGGCGGCCAGCGGCGCACGGCCGAGGTTCGTGTGCAGCACCACGCCGGTCGCGTTGATGACGGCACGCAGGGCCGGTCGTGCGAGCTCCCCGGCGGCGGCGGCGACGATCGCCGCATCGATCGCGACCCCGCTCGTGTCTCCCGCGAGGATCGCGGTGCGGCGCGCGGCGATCGCACGCCGCGCGGCCTCGACGATCGCCCACCGCGGCGCGGTGGTCTGCGCGCCCGCGGCATCGGCGAGGACGTGGACCGCCGGTAGCGTGGAGAGGAGTGCGCGCTGCACGAGCGGACGCTACCGCGGGAGTAGCGGATCTCGCCATGGTGGATTGCGGACGGTTCGGGACCGGGACTAGGTTGCCCGCGTAACCCACAAGGGAGGGATTTCAGATGGTGCAGACAAATGTGGTGTTGTTCGGATGGAATCGGGCGATCGCGGGCCGCGAGGGGATGGCCGGCGAGCTGTTCGCTCACACGGTGAGCTACTTCGAGAAGCTGAAGTCGACGAGTGGCCTGGAGAGCTACGAGCCGGTGTTCTTGAACCGCCACGGCGGGGACCTCAACGGCTTCTTCCTGCTCAAGGGCTCGCACGCCCAGCTCGACACGATGATGTCGAGTGACGAGTGGATCGACATCTCGATGCGCGCGGATCAGTACCTCCTCGGCGTCGGCATCATCACCGGCTACACGGGTAGTACGGTGCCCGAGATGATGAACCGCTGGATCAAGACGATCCCGGCGCAGCGCTGAACGATCGACTGGCTTCCCTGAACGGCCGGCGGTCTCCGTCGGCCGTTCGGCATTTTCGGTTCCATGTGGGAGACTGACCCGGTGGACGTCCAGGCGGTCTCCGCGCTCCTCGCCGCGCTGCTGATCCTCGCGATCGGCATGTCGGTGCTGCTGCGCTCGCGGAAGGACCGGATGTACACGTCGTTCGCCGCGTTCACGTTCACCGTGTCGGCGTGGCACCTGTGCACGTTCATCGACGCGGCGACCGAGAGCCCGGTGATGCGCTGGCTGTCGCTGTGGGCCGCCGCCACGATCCCGCCGACCGCGATCCGGTTTTTCCGCGCGTTCCTCGCGCAGCCCTCGATCGGCGGACCGAAGCGCGGCCCGCGCGTGACCCTGGCCTGGACGCTGCTCGCGTACGCGGTGCTCGTGTACTCGGCGATCGCTCCCCCGATCCACGAGTCGACGTACTTCCTCGTCCCGTTCGGCGTCTACGTGTTCGGCGGGCTGTACCGGTGCGTCTGGGACATGTGGATGATGTACCGCGCGACCACGAAGCGCGTGGAGCGAACGCGCGTCGGCTACCTGGCGCTCGGCGGGTTCGTGGCGACCACGCTGACCCTGACCGACGTGCTGCCGCGGTTCGGCGTGGCGTGGCCCGCGGTCGGCAACGTGCTCGGTATCCTCTACCTCTACTTCCTCAGCCAGACGCTGTTTCGTAACCGGCTGATCGACGTCAACGAGCTGCTCGGCAAGATGGCCGTGCTCGGCACGCTCGTGGTGCTGCTGTGGGCGGTCTACGGCTTCCTCCTCTACTGGATCGGCGGTGGCCAGAAGGGCCTGTACCTCCTCAACGCCCTGGTCGCGTCGTTCGTGATCCTGATCCTGTTCGAGCCGGTGCGAAACTGGCTCGAGAACGGCATCAACCGCTGGCTCCTGCGCCAGCGCACCGAGCTCCGCGGAAAGATCGATGCGGTCCGGCGCGAGCTCCCGGGAGTGGTCGACGTCTCGGACATGGTGCAGCGGATCACCACGGCGCTCGAGGAGTCGCGGCGCGTGACGAACGCGGCGGTCTACCTGCTCGACGCCGACGGCGCGGGGTTCGACCGCGTGGGGGCGATCGGCGAGACCGGCCCGGAGCGCCTCGACGCGAACGCCGAGCGTGCGCTGCTCGATCGCGTGCGCGGCGGCTACCTCGACAAGGACATGCTGACCCGCGAGATCGACGAGCACCGCGATGACAGCGACGAGCCGAAGCGCGCGCCGCTGATCGCGCTCCGCGCGCGACTCGAGGAGCTGTCGTCGGACGTCATCTTCCCGCTGTTCGGTTCGGCCGAGACCGAGCAGGGACCGTGGCTGCTCGGGCTGTTCTGCCTGCGCGACGACCGCACGGAGAGCGCGTTCGACGCCGACGATATCGACTCGTTCCGCCAGCTCGCCGTCGGGGCCGCGCGCGTGATCGAGTCGAGCCAGGCCTACGAGCGGGTCAAGGAACGCGATCGTCTCGCCGCGCTCGGCGAGATGGCCGCCGGCCTCGCGCACGAGATCCGAAACCCTCTCGGCGCGATCAAGGGCGCCGCACAGCTCCTGATCACCGCCGACGGGTCACCGAAATCTTCGTCGGTGGGCTCGGCATCGGACACCCGCGAGTTCCTCGACATCATCGTCGAGGAGGCAAACCGCTTGAACAACGTCGTGACCCGGTTCCTCGACTACGCGCGCGCGGAGCGGCCCGGCCGCGAGGGTGCCGACAAGGTCGATCTCAACCTGGTCGTCCGCAAGACCGAGCAGCTGCTGCGCCAGGAGAACCTCAAGAACGTCGAGCTCCGCGTGCGGCTCGATGACCAGCTACCGCTGATCGCCGGCGATCCAGAGTCGCTGATGCAGGTGTTCCTGAACCTCGGGCAGAACGCGGTTCAGGCGATGCCCGACGGCGGCACCCTCGAGATCCTGTCGACGCGGCGCCGGCGCTCGCGCCTCGGCTACGGCCAGTTCGCCGAGGTCCGGTTCCGCGACACGGGGGTCGGGATCCCGCGCGACCGGCTCAAGAAGCTGTTCATCCCGTTCTATACGACGAAGCAGAAGGGCACCGGCCTCGGTCTGGCGATCAGCCACCGCATCATCAACCAGCACGGCGGCACCATCGAGGTGCGCTCCACGATCGGCCAGGGATCGACGTTCTCGGTGTTCCTGCCCGCCGCGGAGCCCGTGCCGGCGAACAAGGTCGAGGACATCACCGAGACCGGGCGGCTCTCGACCCTCGGAACCCTCGCACGCGACGATGCCACCCCGACGCCTGCGCCGGTGGGCGCGGCGGTGACCACGACGAGCGGTGCCGGGACCGTCGAGATGTCGTTCGAGCCGACCGGCGAGGCAGATGCTGCTGTCATCGCCGAAGCGCGCAAGCCCGCGTAGATTGGAGTAGATTGACCACGATGCAACCGGCGAAGATCCTCGTCGCTGACGACGAGCAGAACCTCCGCCGCGTGCTCGTGGCGCTGCTGCGCCGCGAGGGCCACGAGGTGGTTCAGGCCGCGAGCGGGCTCGAGGCGATCGAGCGGCTCGCCGACGTCGATGTGGTGATCACCGATCTCCGCATGCCGGGCGCCGATGGCATGGAGGTGCTGCGCACCGCCACGAAGAACTACCCGCACGTCCCGGTCATCATGATCACGGCGTACGGCTCGGTCGGTCAGGCAGTCGAGGCGATCAAGGCCGGCGCGTTCGACTACATCGAGAAGCCGTTCGAGCAGGACTCGATCCGCACGATCATCGGCAAGGCGATCGGCCAGGCCACCGCGAACCGCAGCGCTCCGCGAGCGACGTTCTACCCGCCCGGAGAGGCGCTGCCCTCGGGTCGCTACGGCCTGGTCGGCACGAGCGATCACATGCAGACGATCTTCAAGGTCATCGAGCAGGTCGCGGATACCCCTTCGACCGTCCTGATCACCGGCGAGAGTGGCACCGGCAAGGAGCTGGTCGCGAAGGCGCTGCACGAGCAATCGAGCCGCAAGGGCGAGCCGTTCATCAAGATCAACTGCGCCGCCATCCCGAAGACGCTGATGGAATCGGAGCTGTTCGGCTACGAGAAGGGAGCGTTCACCGGCGCCACCTCGAGCAAGCCCGGGCGGTTCGAGCTCGCGGACGGCGGCACCCTGTTCCTCGACGAGATCGGCGAGATCCCGGTCGAGATGCAGGTCAAGCTGCTCCGCGCGATCCAGGAGAGCGAGTTCGAGCGCGTCGGCGGCATCAAGACCCTGAAGGTCAACGTCCGCCTGATCACGGCGACGAACCGAGATCTCGAGCAGGAGATCCAGCGCGGTAACTTCCGCGAGGATCTCTACTACCGCCTCAACGTCGTGCCGCTCCAGATCCCGCCGCTGCGGCTGCGCAAAGGCGACATCCC
>JAYVLW010000893.1:0-14409 GCA_043759315.1 Myxococcales bacterium | reverse complement strand
CCGGGCACTGTCGTGTTGCACGTCAGTCCCTCGTCGCAGCCGGCGCTCGCCGTGCACGTGCCACCGACGTTCGGCGGGTCGGTTCCGCAGGAAGAAGCGAGCAACAGGATCATTGCAAACGAAATTCGTTTCATCGTGCTTGAGGCACCATAGCTCGAACGCTCGGTGTCCGGTGGGACTTAGCCGTACCGGAACTCGAGGACTTGTTGCGGTCGATACAGCCCGTTGTGCGGCGCGTAGTTGAACGGCTGGTAGTCCAGCGGCCACGGCGTGGCGGTCAGGCGGCCCGCCACGGACTGCATCGAGAGCGCCATCGGCGTGACAAGGCGGTACGAGGAGTCGATCGGCAGATCGGCATTGTCGCCCCCGCCCGACGAGAACAGGTTGAACAGCATGTGCTCACCGAGATCGAAGAACAGGTCGAACCCGCGATCGATCTTCTCGTGGCCGCGGACCATCGAGCGCAGCCCGGTTCGCTGCATGAACGCCTTGAACTGATTTCGCCCGAACGAGAACCGCGGGTCCATGCGCTGGAGCTCGACCGGGACGTGGTCGGTCGCGACCGGATCGCTCCACATCATCTGGAAGCGCAGGTCATCGTCGTTGAGGCTCGACAGGTCGTGATAGCGCTCGGCGAATGTATCGTCGCGTGGAATCCCCGCGTGGACGAACAGGGTGTGCTCGAAGATGAACGCGGTCGGCATGTGCTCGAACAGCAGCCGATATGCCTCGAGCATCTCGATCGGGACATGGGGTGCGAGCGACGCCAGGGCCTCGGCCGGATACACGCCGCTCGTGATCCGGTTATCGATCCAGCGCAGCCATTCGTGGTTGCCCCGCAAGAGAATCACGTGATCGGGCAGCGACACGAACAGGTGGAGCACCGCGCGCAGCACCCCATCGAAGCTGAACCGGCCCCGATCGATATAGTCGCCGAGGAGCACGAGCTTCACGTCGGGGTGGTTCTGCGGGTCCCACTGATGCGCCCATGCGCGCTGGATGAAGTTGGACTGGAGCAGCGCGGCCTTGAGGCAGCTGTAGCAACCGTGCAGGTCACCGAGAACGACCAGCTCGACGGGCGCGCTGGGCCGCATCACGTGAATGTAGCGATCGAGGAAGCGCGAGCCGGCCGGCAGCTGGTCGATGGTCGTGATGCCCGTCAAACGATTCGCGCCGATCGTACGCATCCGCTGCCACTGGTGCATCGCCTTGCCGAGAAGCTGGTAGTCCCAGTCGATCTGCGCCTTGCGCTCGATCGGGTGCGGCGACAGCGTCTGCTCGATCGGATCGAGCAGCGGATGTGACGCTGCAGTCAGCGCCTTCCGCGCGTACGGCAGGACGATCACCGGCGGCGTCACGCGTTCTGCGCCGACGAGCGTCTTCGCGTGAGGCGCCGCGACCGGGGGCCGCACCGGCGTCGCGGCGAACAGGCCGTGGAGCTCCTGCTGCAGGCTGTGCTCGTTGTTCGTGATCTGGCCATCGGCGTGAACGAGCGCCGCGACGAGCTCGAGCGCGAGCGGCCGCTCACCAGGCGGGAGGTTCGAGAACAACGTGACCGCACGAACGCGCAATCGACTCGCGACGTACGTGTCATTGCCCGCGGCCATCACCTCCTGCGCGAGGACCGAGATCTCGGCCTCGAGCTGGCGAAAGCGGTCGTCGAAGTGAGCGCGCCACGCGGTGCGCAGCCGCGTGCGCTCCTCGATCGAACCGATCGAGGACTGCTCGATCATGACGAGGACGGAATCGACGTAACGGTCGAGGAACGCCCGCTCGCGGTGATGGAAGACGCCGTCGATGTAGCTGACGGTCAACATGAGGTCGACCATCGAGCTCGCTTGTGCGGAGTCGCTAGATGGCACGGAGCATGATCTCGTCGAGCGCCTTCGTGAACGCCGCGGGATCTGGGAGCTGGCCGGTATCCGCGAGGTAGGCCTGCCCGAGCAGGAGCTTCGCGTAGGCCGCGAGGCGCGGATCGGTGGAGTCGGTCGCGAACACGGCCGAGAGCTTCGCGATCAGCGGGTGCGTCGGGTTGAGCTCGAGGACCGGGCGCACGGCCGGCGGCGCCTGGCCGAGTTGTTCGAGCAACTTGTGCATCCGCGGCGTGAGGTCATGTTCGTCGGCGACCAGGCACGCGGGCGACGAGGTCAGCCGGCTCGAGAGCCGCACCTCCTTGACCTCGTCCTGGATCGCGGCGCGCAGGCACACGAGCAGCTCGCCGAGCTCGCGGCGGCGATCTTCGATGGCGGCGGCGGCGGCCTTGCGCTCCTCCTCGGTGCCGGGCTGCACATCGCCGCGGCCGATCGACTTCAGCTTCTTGCCCTGGAACGCGGGCTCGCGCTCGAGCCAGATCTCGTCGACCGGATCGGAGAACAGAAGAACTTCGTATCCCTTCGCGGTGAACCCTTCGAGGAGCGGCGACCGGGCGACGGCCTCCTTCGACGTACCGGTGAGTACGTAGATGGCGTCCTGGCCCTCCTTCATGCGCCCGACGTAGTCCGCGAGCGTGGTGGGGACGGCCGCGTCGTGGGTCGATGCCGCGACGATCAGGTCGAGGAGCTTGTCGTGATCGCCCTCGGGCCCGACCAGGCCCTCCTTGAGGACGGGCCCGAACCCGGTCCAGAAGCCGAGGTAGTCCTCGCGCGCGTCGCGCTTCATCTCGTCGAGCGTGCCGAGCACCTTCTTGACGAGCTGCTTGCGGATGATCGCGATCTGGCGGTCCTTCTGCAGGATCTCGCGCGACACGTTCAACGACAGATCGTGCGCGTCGACGACGCCCTTGATGAACCGCAGGTAGCTGGGCATCAGTTCCTTGCACTCGTCCATCACGAACACTCGCTTGACGTACAGCTGCACGCCGCGCTTCATCTCCGGACTGAACAGGTCGAACGGCGGCTGCGCGGGCACGTAGAGCAGCGCATAGGCCTCGAGCGTGCCCTCGATCTTGATCGGGATCGTGCGCAGCGGGTCGTTCCAATCGTGCGACAGGTGCTTGTAGAACTCCTTGTACGCGGCGTCGGTGACCTCGCTCTTCGGACGATCCCAGATCGCCTTCATCGAGTTGAGGGTCTTGTCGCCGCGCTTGATCGGGTACGCGACGAAGTCCGAGTAGCGCTTGACCACTTCGTCGAGCACGCGCTCGTTCGTGTAGTCGCGGAGGCCGTGCTCCTCGTCGGCGGGCTTGAGGTGCAGCGTGATCGTGGTGCCGGGCTCGGCGCGCTCGGCCTCCTCGATGGTGTAGGCGCCATCGCCCGTGGAGATCCACCGCGTCGCACCGCTCTCGCCGACCCTGCGAGACACCAGCTCGATCCGATCCGCCACCATGAACGCGGAATAGAAGCCGACGCCGAACTGGCCGATCAGGTCGGGAGCGACACCGTCGCGTGGTGCGGCCTTCACGGCCGCGAGGAATTCGCGGGTGCCGGACTTGGCGATCGTGCCGATGTTCTTGATCACCTCCTCGCGCGTCATGCCGATGCCGGTGTCGGAGATCGTCAGCGTGCGGGCGGACGGATCCGCCGACAGCTCGATCTGCAGCTCGTGCGACGACTCGGCTCCAGCGGCGGAGAGGCGCTCGAAGCGGAGCTTGTCGAGTGCGTCCGACGCGTTCGAGATCAGCTCGCGGAGAAAGACGTTCTTGTCGGAGTAGAGCGAGTGGACCATGAGGTCCAGGAGCTGCTTCACCTCGGCCTGGAATTCGTGACGTTCGGCGCTCATCGCCATTCTGATAAGCCCCCCTGGGCCCCCGCACAAGGCCGCGGGGTCATCTACCAGTCCGACGGCGCCGGCAGGCCGTGCCCGTGCCGGCTCCTCCGTCGCCACGTGCGACGCTCCCAGCGGTGGCGTCGTCGCGCCTCTTGGTGAGACTCGCCGACCCGCAGCATCTCGATCTCGAGGCTGCCGAGCTTCACGCGACCCGTGATCCGCACGACCGGGCCAGACACCTGCTCCGTCGGCTCTGTCCGTTGCTCGATGCTGCCGAGCGTCGACGACGCTTCCACCTCCACCGACATGCCCGGTGGCACGATGACCTCGACATTGCCCAGGGTGACGTGCACGTCGATCGTGGTGACGCCGGGCTCGAACCGCGCCTCGCGGAGATCGAGGACCACGCTGCCGCACACGACGCGCGCCGCGAGGTGCTGCGGCACCGCCCATGGTCCGCGGCGCTCGACCGAGCCCAGGATGACGCGCAGCGGCCGCGCGGGGGCGAGCGCCATGCCGGTCGGCGCCAGGTCCGCGACCAGCGCGTCGAGCTCGCGTGACGACTCGGCGGAGTGCGCCAGCGCGAGCCGGCGCTCGAGCTCGTCGACCTCGAAGCGGTCACCGGCGAAGCCCGCGGAGAGCTGGTGGATGACGTGGTCGCGACGGTCGGCGAGAGGCGGGTGGATGGTGGGCATGCATCACTTGTAGCGCTCGTCGACGCCGGGTTCTGTCGAGAAGGGTTTCGTGATCGTGAAGAAACCTTGCGCGCCGGACGGTGCTCTCGTCCATCGATGGCGCGGCGGCCTCGATGGGAGGCCGCCGCATCCTGGTCGCTGTCATGCGCGTGTGCCAGGGTGGCGGAGTGAGCAGCGCCCCCGAGCTCCGCCCGTACCAGCGCGAGGCGATCGATGCCGTGCTCGCCGCGCGGCGCGCGGGGACGAAGCGCATGGTGGTGTGCCTCCCGACGGGCGCCGGCAAGACCGTGATCTTCTCGCACCTCGCGCGGCTCGCGAAGAAGCAGGTGCTCGTGCTCGCGCACCGCGAGGAGCTGCTCGGGCAGGCCAAGGACAAGCTCGAGCGGGCCCTCGACGGCACGAGCGTGGTCGCGCTCGAGCGAGGCAGCGAGCGCGCCACCACCGATGCCAAGGTGATCGTGGCTTCCCTGCGCTCGCTGCACGAAGAGCGGCTCGCCCGCATGCTCGCAGGGCGCGACCTCGGGCTCGTGATCTACGACGAGTGCCATCACGCCGCCGCGGATGACAACCTGCGCATCCTCCGCCAGCTCGGCGCGTTCGAGCGCACGTGGGACGGCACGCTCCTCGGCTTCACCGCGACGACCGCGCGCGGCGATGGGAAGGGCCTCGATCAGGTGTTCGAGCGCATCGTCTACACCCGGACGCTCCCCGACCTGGTCGACGCCGGCTACCTCGCCCCACTGAAGGGCTTCCGGATCGACACCGCGGCCGACTTGACGCGCATCACCTCGGGCCAAGCAGACTTCCCCGACGAGGAGCTCGCCGCGGCAGTCGACATCGAGGAGCGCAACGCGCTGGTCGCCCGATCGATCCAGGAGCTCGCGCGCGACCGGCGGACGATCGCGTTCTGCGTCACCGTGAACCACGCGCGGAACCTGTCGCGGGCGCTCGACGCGATCGGCGTGCCCGCCGGGATCGTCCACGGCGAGATGCGCGCGGCCGATCGCGCCCAGGCGCTCGCCGAGTTCCGCGCCGGGCGGATCCAGGTGATCGCGAACGTGGCCGTGCTCACCGAAGGCTTCGACGATCCCGGCGTCTCGTGCATCGCGATGGCGCGGCCGACCCGGTCCGAAGGCCTCTACGCTCAGTGCGTGGGTCGCGGCACGCGGCTGGCCGAAGGCAAGCGAGACTGCTTGATCCTCGACTTCGTCGACGTCTCGAACCTGAGCTTGTGCTCGCTGCCGTCGCTGTTCGGCTGCCCGCGGGATCTCGATCTCCGCGGCGGCGATGTCGGCGAGGCGCGCCACGCGTGGCAGCAGCTGATGCTCGATCACGCGGACTTCGAGCTCGAGGCAGGCGCCGTGACCCTGCGCGAGATCCAGGACCGTGCCGCGAGCTTCGATCCGCTGACGCTCGAGCCGAACCTCGAAGTTCGCGCGATCTCCGGGAACGCGTGGTTCTCGCTGGGCCGCCACGGTGTCGGGCTGCACTTCGAGCCACGCGCCGGGCGCCCGAGCGCTGTCACCGTGCTCAAGCGCGGCGCGCGCGGGAAAGTGTGGGAGATCGCGCGCGACGGGGAGTTGATCGACCGGTTCTCGACACTCGAGCAGGCTGTCGAGGCCGTGGACTACGAGATCGATCAGATGGGCCGCTCCGCGAGCGCGTCGGCGCGCGACGCCGCGCCCTGGCGAACCCGCCCTGCCCCCGCCGAGCTCCTCGCGCGCCTGCGCTCGCAGTACCGCGCCACCACGTACGCCGAAGCGCTGCGTCTCGCCGTGTGGGAAGCGGTCACCCGCACTGCCGTCGGGCGGTAGCGCTCCGGGGCGAGGCGTCCTGACGGGTCAGCCGGTCATCACGTCGGCGAGGGCATGCAGGTACTGGCGCAGCAGGGACCGGGCGCCCTTCGCATCGACCGGGATGGCGTCCGCGGCCGCGCGCACCTGCGCGGCCGTCTGCCCGTGGAGATACGCGCGGACGGTGCTCGCGAATTCGAGGATCTGCGCGAGGACCGCGCGCTCCGCCTCGCGCACGTTCGCGCAATTCCGCTCCCACGAGCGTTCCTCCCTGCTCGGCGGCCGAGCGTCCAGCTCGGACACCGCGCGCCGCGCCGCGGCGGCCATCACATCGAACGCGGCGTCCTCGAGTGCACCGTCGATGAACGGCATGTCCCCGTAGGCTGCGAGCCCGACCTCGAGAGCGCGTGCACGCTCCGCCGGGCCGGACGCGACAAGACGAGCGAGCGACAGCGCGCGGAGGAACCGGTCGTCGAGGACGCACGCGACGAGGATGCGCGCGGGCGCATCGAGCGGCAGGTCCCACAACAGGTGCGCGGCGACCGCGTTGACCGGATCGGAGGCGCGATCGAACACCAGGCCCGCTTCACCGGCGGTGTTGCCCGGCTCCGTGAAGCCGAAGTGGACGAACAGCCGCGTGTTGCTGCGATCACCGTAGACGAAGTGCACGTCGTCGCCGATCGCGAACGCGCGCTCGGTGCTGATCACGAAGCTTCCGCCTTGCGGGTCGTAGCTCCAGGTGGTGTCACCGAGCCGGTGGTTGAAGAAATCAACGACGGGGAGCAGCGCGATCCGATGCTCGAGCGTTCCCGGCGCATGAAAGCCGCGCGACTTCACGATCCCGCATCCCCAGGCGAAGTCCGCGAGGGAGAGGCGCGCGCGAAGCTCGGAGGGCAGCCGGGCGTACGAGTCGCGGACATCGCGGTTGTCCTCGGCGGCCATCGCGAACGCGGCCGTACCCGCGAGCCCCGCGAGATCGCCCTCGGTGTGGAACATCGGGAGCTCGGCGAGCTGGACCGGCAGCGCGTCGAGGTACGCGCGCCATCGCGACGTGGGTTCGTGCGCTTCGAGCGGTAACCACGCGGCCAGCGCATCGCGCGGACTCGGATGGTCGAGCCCGAGGTCGCCGGTCGTGGAGGCGGCCAGCTCGCTGTCGACGATCATCACGTGGCGCGGCAGCGTGAGGATCGGCTCGGCGGGCGCCAGCGCCCGCGTGGCGCGCACCGAGGCGTTGCCGTCCGCGTCGATGTGAACGTCGATCCCGTCCCATCGCGCGCCGACAGCCTCCGCCCACGCGAGCGAACGAGTGATCGCCGCCCTCCGCTCGTCGGGACTCGGGGCTGCGAGCGGACGCGCCGGCAATGCGTGCCAGGTGAGATCCGCGATCGGTGGTGCGCCAACCCGGCGATCACCGATCGCGTGACCGATCCGTTCCGCCGCGCGGAGCAGCGCCTCGGGCTCGGCGTCCTCCGCCGGCAGCCACGCCGACGTCTCGAGCGAAACGCCGAAGGCCCTCGCGAGCCTGGCCTCCAGCTCGGCACCCGTCGCCATCGTCACGGCACCATCGGCTACGGGACGAGCTGGATCACGCCGCAGGCGACGCGGGCACCCGCGTTGCCCGTGGGCTGCGTCTTGAAGTCGTCGGCCTTCTCGTGAACGATGAAGCCCTTGCCGACGATCGACGTCGTGCCGTCGGCGAGCGAGATGCCCTTCATCACGAACGTCTTCGTCGCCTTGCCGTCCTTGCCGGCGGTCAGGTTGCCGAAGTCACCCTCGTGATGCTCTTCCGCATCCGGTGCGCCGTGCTTGTGGCTGCTCGGGTTGAAGTGGCCGCCGGCGCTCGCCGCATCGGGAGCGGAGCAGTCGCCCTTCTCGTGCACGTGGTAGGCGTGATCGCCGGGCTTGAGCCCCTCGAGTGTCGCGATGACCTCGACGCCACCGTCGACTTCCTTGAAGTCGATCGTGCCCTTGACCTTCGACTTCGACGCGGGCGCGAGCTCGGCCTTGGCCACCTTGGGCTCCGGCGGCGCAGGCGCGGGAGGGGCCGGGGTCGGATCGGGCGCGACGACCTTCTCCGGCTCCGGCTTCGCAGCGGGCTTGGACTTCGAGCCGCACGCGGCGGCGGCGACGGTGAGTGCGATCGCGAACAGGGTGCGCTTCATGAGCGGAGCTTGCCCCGCAAGCGCGCGTCGCGGGACGTTCGCGTCCACGAATCGTGTCGATCTCACTGAGCGCGGGGCCAGGCTAGCGACGGACGCCCGGTGCGGCGCCCGTGATCTCGCTCCACCGCCGGAGCGAATCCGCTTCGAGCCGAGCGAGGTCGACGCCCGCGGCGCTCGCGACCGCGAGCTCGTCGAGAAACGACGTGCCCATCGGTGTTGGATCATCGCTGCCGAGCACGCAGTGGACGCCCGCGCGCTGCAGTGCGCGCAGCGGGGTCTGGCCAGCGTGCGCCCCTTCGAGCGCGGCGAGGCGGGTCGGGATCAGCAGCCGGTTGCTCGTCGTGCAGACCTCGAGTGTGACGCCGTCGCGGATCAGCCGCTCGAGCGTCTCGGAGCTCTCGAGCGAATGCACACCGTGCCCGATCCCCCGCGGGGACAACTGCTCGAGCGTTCGATCGACCGACGCGTGGTCCGCGAACTCGCCGGCGTGGATCGTCAGATCGGGGAGCGCGCGTCGCATGTCGGCGAGGATCTCGAGCATCGCGGGCGGGAGCGGCTCGGTGTCGGGCGGTGGAAGGATGCCGAGCACGTCGAGCCCGACCAGCGACCGCGCGTGCTCGACGACGACCGCCGCCAGCGCCCGGTAGTGCGGCGCGCTCTCGAACGTGCGCGACAGTCCGAGCCGCAGCAGGATCGGCGTTCCGGTCGCGAGCTGTACCTCGTCGCGGGCGGCGATCACCTCGCGCAGGATCGGGCGTGCGTAGGTCTCGGCAAACTCGAGCGGCGCGATCTCTCGCCAGGCGAGCTGCTGGTGCTCGATCAGCGTGCGCGCCATCGAGAACAAGCTCAGCCGCATCTCGCAGCCATCGGTCTCGGCGGCGGCATCACGAAACGCGGCGCGGGCGAGTGCGCCGATCGCGGGCACGCTCACGTAGGCGGCGCGCGCCTTGACGATGCAGCGGTAGAACACGCTCGCGTCGTCCGATGGGCCCGCCATCGTCAGATCGGTGGCCAGCTCGACCTCGGTGCGGTATCGGCCCGTGGCCGCGTTGTAGAACGTCGGCTCGCGGATCGCGAACGTGCGCGCGACCTCGAGAAGCGCCGCCGCGCTGTGGGAGCCTTCCAGGTGCCGGTGAAGATCGAGATGCGTCACGCGTGAGCTACAGATCGCCTCGCTGCGCGACGGCGACGACCCGCCAGGAACGCGAGGGCGAGCACGAGGAGGCCCGCAGATGACGACGAGGTCGTGCTGCAGCCGCCGCTGCTCGTCGCATCGCTGGACTCGCCCCCGCCGTCGACCTTGCCGAGACAGCCGAGCGAGGTCGAGAAGCAGCCGAGCTTCTTGCTGCGATCGGTGAGCGGTGCGCGCGGGTTGGGTGGATCGATCGCGGACGCGTTCGCACCGCACATCGAGCGTGCGGACGGCGTGTTGGTGAGGCCGGCGCCGAACGAGGCGACGAGCCCATCACCGACCTTGGTCGGATCCCACGTGGAGTCGTCTCCGTCCCAGTCCTTGTGCTCGCCGAGGAAGTCGCACGCCATGAACGGCGACGGCAGCACCGCGTTCTGGCACTTGTCGCGCTGGTTGTCGCTGCTCCAGTCGGTGCACAGGTCGGAGGCGGCGCCCCACGAGACGTCCGCGAGTGCCCGCGCCGCGAGGGTCATCACCTCGGCGGTGCGCGTGCGCGCGCAGGCGATCGCGGCGGGCTGTACGTCGGGGCTGACCTGATCGCCGGAGCACTGCTGTGTCAACGAGTAGAACGCATGCTCCTGATTTGTCATGCCGTGGTGCGCGCACTCGTCCTGGATGGTGTGGAGCGCACGACCGAGGCTGACGGCGGCGGCCTCGAACTGACCCGCGTGGGCCTGCTTCACGAGGTCGCGCGCGAGGCGATCGACACGTGCGAGCGCGGCATCCGCCGCGGTGCAGCGATCCTCGCCGAGCTCGCGCTGCGCGTGCGCCGACAGATCGTTCCACTCCTGGTAGTCGGTCTCGTAGGTCTGCTTGCCCATCCGGCGGCAGAACGCATCCGGCAGCCCCGCGCGGGTGCAGGCGGCCTCGGCGAGCTCGCGATGAGTGCCCGGCTTGAGCGCCCACGCGTCACCAGGGGTGCCGACGACGACGAGGAGTGGAAGCGCGAGGAGCCAGCGTGCCATATACCTCGGGACTCGAGCACGGGCCGTACCAGCCGCCTCTGCGCATGGTTTCGGTGACTTGGGGCGCGGGGGACGAGTCGGGTAGCCGGGGACGGTCAGCCCGTGAGGCGCGCGGCGTCGTCCTGGAGGGATGCCACGAGCCGGCCTGCCGCGGCCGCGTCGACGAAGCGGATGACCACGCTCGCCGTGGCGACATTGACCGAGTGCATCGCGATCGCGAGCGCGGTGGTGCCGCGGTCGTCGCCCGCGCGCCGCAGCGTACCTCGCGCGTCACCGCCCCAGCCGCCGGGCGCTCGGATGCCGGTGACGTGCGCGCCGCCCTCGTTGATCTCGGTCACCTTGCCCAGGTACCAGCGGCCGTCGAAGTTGACCTCGACCGGCAGCGAGACCTGGAGGCGCTCCGAGGCACGTTGGACCTGACCGATCTCCGTCGCGAAGGCAGCCGCGGCGGGTCGCGCGCGCATCGGGATGGGTGGCGGGCTCTTGGTCGGCGCGGCGCGATGCGCCGTGGCCATGCCCTCGAACCCGAAGTCGAACCGCGCGTCGAGGTTCGGATCGACGGCCGGTCGTCGTCGCAGCTCCCGCACGAAGTCCGCGCGCAGCTTGCGCACCGCGGACAGATCCTGCTGCAGGACGGTCTCCGCGAGCTTCCGGAGCTCGCGCAGATCGGGATCGGTGTGCGACGCCACGGTCGCGAACGGGCGCCCGGTGTTCACCGAATTCCGGACCTGTGGGTTCTGCGAGACGCCCGCCGCCACTTCGACGTCGAGACCGAGGCGGTCGCGGATCATCCGCTGCATCGCGAACAGCGCGTTCCGGTCGGCGGTGGTGTGCAGCATGTTGCCGACGATCCGGACATTGAACTCCTGGAGCAGCGAGCGGAAGCTCGCGACGAGCTCGGGCACGTCATCCTCGAGCATCGCGAAGAACGTCGACACCCGATCCATCGCGCTGCCGATCTCGAAGGCATCGTCGCCGAACGCCGCGGCGATCTTCTGCGAAGCGCCCATCCCGTTCACCGCCCGCTGCAGCCGGCGGAACAGCGCGATCTTGAGGAACGAGTAACCATTCTGGAGGGACGTGATCTCGGGGACCATCACGACGAGCCGCGTGTCGGCCGCGTTGAAGAAGTCGATCGTGTCGAGGTTGACGCCGGCGCCGACGTCGATCACCAGGCAGTCGGCGTCGAGCCGAGCGAGCTCGGAGAGGAGGCGTTGCTTGCTCTCGGGCGTCGTCTGACCCGATCCGAGCGCGCCTTCGGCGCCGCAGATCAGGCGCAGCCCAGGGACCGGCGTCGGGAGCGCGACCTCGCGGAGGGATGCGCTCCGCCCTGCGAGAAAATCCTCGACGGTGCGCGGAGGCCGCATGATGCCGAACATCGTGTGTAGGTTCGGCGCCCCGAGATCCGCATCGAGCATCACCACGCGCGCGCCCGCCGTCGCGAGGCTCACGGCCAAGTTGGTCGAGATCAAGGACTTGCCAACGCCGCCCTTGCCGCCGCCGACGGCGACGATCCGGCCAACGCGCGCTGACTGGTCCATGGTGCAATCCCTACATCGGCCGCTCTCCAGGAATCTCTAGAGGGGCCCGCCCGCCGAGATGGGCGGGACCCGCCCGGCCCATGGCCGCGCCATCTCGAGCTGCGCGGCGAGCTGCAGCAGCGTGGCCTCGTCACCGAACGGCGCCATGAACTGCACCCCGATGGGCAGCCCCGCGGCGTTCCAGGACAGCGGCACGCTCATCGCGGGGAGACCGGTCTGGTTCGCCACCTGGGTGTTCGGGGTCTTCTCGAGGGCGTTCGCGCCGAGCGTGGCGAGCAGCCTGTCGAGCACGAACCTCGGCGACGCGACGCGCAGCGCGGCGAGCGCCACTCGCTCGGCCGTCTTGAGCGCGAGCTCGCCGACCTTGATGGGCGGATAGGCGAGCGTGCCGTCGAGGAACAGATCGTAGTCCGCGAAGAACCGCCCGAGTCGGCGACCTGCGGCCTGGCACGCGTCGCGCGAGCGCTGGAGCTCGATCGCGGGCAGCTTGCGGCCGATGGTGCCGAGGAGCCACGTCGTTGGCTCGAAGTCGGCCGGCGTGGGCGCGCGGCCCACCCACCGCGCGGTGGTCTCGATCCCGATCGCCGCGCCCACCGCGATCTGCGTGAAGTACGCGGCGACGAGCGCCTCCCGATCGATCGGGAGCGCGAGCTCGGTGAGCTCGTGGCCGAGGCTCGCGCACAGCGCGGCGGCGTCCTTGACCGCGGCATGGACGTCGGCGTGCGTGTCGCGCCCGAGCTGCGATCCGCTCGAGAACGCGATGCGGAGCTTGCGCGGCGCACGACGGATCTCGTCGGTGTAGGGACGTTCGCGCGGCGACGCGTAGGGCGCGCCGACATCGGAGCCCTGCGTCGCGTCGAGCATCGCCGCGCAGTCCCGCACGCTGCGCGTCACCACACCGGGCTGCACGTAGCCGCCCCACCCTTCGCCGACCTGGGGGCCGACCGGGTTGCGGCCGCGCGTGGGCTTGAGGCCGAACAGCCCGCATGCAGATGCCGGGATGCGGATCGATCCGCCGCCGTCGCCCCCGTGCCCCATCGGGACCGCGCGCGCCGCGACGATCGCGGCGGTGCCGCCACTCGATCCGCCCGGCGTGTGGTCCGTGTTCCACGGGTTGCGCGCGGGGCCGCGTAGCTCGGACTCGGTCACGCCGAGCAGCCCCAGCTCGGGCGTGTTCGTCTTGCCGACGATCACCACGCCGGTTCGCTTCATGCGCGCGATGATCTCGGCGTCTTCGGTGGGAACGAAGTCCTTCGACATCCGACACGACTGCGTATACGGCTCGCCCGCCAGCCAGCCGTCGAGATCCTTGACGACGAACGGGACGCCGCGGAACGGCCCATCGGGCAGCGCACCCTTCGCCGCGGCGCGCGCCTGGTCGTACATGCGATGCACCACCGCGTTGAGCTTCGGGTTGACCTTCTCGATCGCCGCGATCGCGGTCTCCACGAGCTCCGTGGGGTGACCGTCGCCGCTGCGAACGAGCGCGGCGAGGGCGGTGGCATCGGGGAACGGCGTGGACTCGGGCATGCAAGGCCGAGCGTAGCGCTGTCTGCGGACCGTGGTGCAAGATGGCCGCATGCCCGAGCGTGACGAAGTGTGGCGCGTTGCCACGTTGAACATCTGGAACCGCCAGGGGCCGTGGCCGGAGCGCCTGCCCCTCATCCGCGACGCGCTGCGCGCGCTCGACGCGGATGTCATCGCCCTGCAGGAGGTCCTCGGCTTCACCGGGATGCCGAGCCAGGCCCACGAGATCGCCGACGGGACCGGGTGGAACGTCCACCATGTGCCCGCATGGAACGTCGGCGGCGGGCTGACGTTCGGCAACGCGATCCTGTCACCGCACCCGATGAGCGACCTGCAGTCGCTCGAGCTCCCCTCCCCGCCCGGGCTCGATACGCGCACGGTGGCATTCGCGCGCATCGAGCTGCCGCACGGCCCGATGCCGGTGTTCGCCACGCACCTGACGTACCAGCAGCACCTGGGCCACGCGCGCTGCGAGCAGGTGCGCGCCCTCGCGGACCACGCGGATCGACTCGCGCCGACGAGCGGCCCGCCCGCGGTCCTCCTCGGCGATCTCAACGCCGATCCGGACGCCGACGAGATGCGGTTCCTCCGCGGACTCACGCCACTCGGCGGAACCAGCGTGTTCTTCTCGGATTGCTGGACGGTCACCCGCGCCGCCGAGCCGGGCTACACGTACGATCGCACCAACGCCTACGCGCTGCGCTCGCGCGAGCCCTCGCGGCGCATCGACTACTGCTACGTACGCGGCCCGGGCCGCCACCTGATCGGCGAGCCACTCTCGGCGCGGCTGTTCGCCACCACGCCGACCGGCGAGGTGTGGCCGTCCGAC
>JAYVLW010000892.1:0-8185 GCA_043759315.1 Myxococcales bacterium | reverse complement strand
TGGCTCGCGATCGCGCCGACGGGCGAGGTCGCCGGCTGCACGTCGTTCTTCCCGTTCCGGCTGTGGCTCGACGGACAGAACGTGCGCGCCGCGCTCGGTGGTGATGGCTACGTGCGCCCCGCTTGGCGCCGCCGCGGCCTCGGCGGGCTGCTCCACGATGCGTCGCGTCGGGACATGGAGAAGCACTCGATCGGGTGCATGTACGGTGCGCCCGGCGCGATGAACCTGACGCCGCTCAAGCACGGCGGCTCGCGCGAGGTCGGCCAGGTCACCCGGTTCGTGCGGCCGGTGCGCGTGGGCCCGGCGCTCGTCGGCGAGCTGACCTCGCGCGTCGGCCGTCCCCGGTTCGCCGCGACACTCCATCCGATGACGTCGCACGACCCGCGCGTCGATACCGTGTGGAGCGCGGCGAAGCAGGATCTCCGCCTCGCCGCCGTCCGCGACGCCGCGTTCTACTCGTGGCGGTTCCGCGAGGCGCCGGCGCAGCGCCAGCCCGCGTACGTGATCGCCGACGCGCAGCGTCCGATCGGTGCGTGCGCCCTCGAATCGATGCAGGCGGGCGCGGAGCTGCACGTCGTGGATCTCGTCGCGGTCCCGGGCGAGTGGCACGCCTGCCTGCGCGCGATCGTGGCGCACGCGTCCGAGCACACGCGCGCGCGCACGGTCAGCATCAAGCTATTCGCCCTCGACGGTCGCTCGCGGATGATGTGGCGCTCCGGGTTTCTCGAGCGCGAGAGCAAGCCATTCCTCGTGATGATCCCGAAGGCCGGCGATCGCCGCTTCGTCGATCCTCAGCGCTGGTTCTACTGCGGCGCGGACTCGGACCTCGACGCGCTGGAGTAACTCGGCGCGCTGGCGAGCGCCGCCAGCGAGATGATCGCCGCTGCACACCGAGGCCGCCGGCCGCGATCCCCGCTCATTCTCCGGGCCCGCGAACCACCCGACGTGATCACAGCAGATCGACGAACACGTCGTCGCCGACGACGGTGATCGGATAGCGACGCAGCCAGAGCGTCCTGTCGTGGGTGCACGTCCCGGTCTTCAGATCGAAGCCATAGCCGTGGCCGTGGCAGACGAGCTCCGTGCCCTCGAGGTCCCCATCGGCGAGCGCGACGTCCTCGTGCGGGCACACGCCCTGAACGGCGACGAGCTCGGCATCGGCGTAGGCCACGATCACGGGCCACGTCACGCCGGCGACGGGAAACGCGCGGAGCTCGCCGGGCACCACGTCCGCGAGCCGGCACACGTGCACCCGGAACGCCATCAGCTCCGGCCCCGGTTGCGCGGATCGAATCTGTCGCGCAGGCCGTCGCCGAGGAGGTTCGCGCCGAGCACCACCCACGTGATCGCGAGGCCGGGAACGAGCGCGTAGACCTTCACCCACTCGCCCTTCCACAGGAAGTTGCGCGCCTGATCGAGCATCGAGCCCCAGGTGTAGTCGACCTGTGGGCCCAGGCCGAGGAACGACAGCGCCGCCTCGATCAGGATCACGCCGCCGAGGCCAAACGACATCTGGATGAGCGCGGGCCCCATCACGTTCGGCAGCAGATGCTTGCCGATCACGCGCGCATTGGAGGCACCCAGCGCGACCGCCGCCGTGACGAACTCGCGTTCGCGCAGCGCGAGCACCTGACCGCGTGCGACGCGCGCGTAGCCGACCCAGCCGTTCGCCGAGAGCGCGAGGATGACGACCCCGAGCCCGGGGTTCGCCACCGTGGCGACGATGGCGATGTTGAGCAGGATTCCCGGGAACGCGAGGAGGATGTCGACGAACCGCATCAGGATCTCGTCGACCCAGCCGCGGAACCAGCCCGCGATCGTGCCGAGGAGAATGCCGATCACCGACGTGATCGCGACGACGATTCCCGAGAGCATGAGCGCGCGGCGCGCACCGAACAGCAGCTGGCTCAAGGCATCGCGACCGTTGGAGTCGGTACCGAACCAGTGCGCCGCCGATGGCCCTTCGAACTTGTGGTCGAGGTCGATCCCCTTGGACGCCAGGTCGTACGGCGCGATCCACGGACCGATGATGCCGATCAGGATGAACGTCCCGATCATGATGGCGCCGACCCACGCGCTGGGCGAGAGCTTGAGCTTTGCCTTCACGAGCGGCGGATCCTCGGGTCCGCGTAGCCATAGGCAAGATCGACGAGGATATTGACCAGCACGTAGATCACCGCGATCACGAGCACGCAGCCCTGGACCACGGGGTAGTTACGTTCGGTGATGCCCTGCAGCAACGTGCTGCCGAGCCCGGGGCGCGAGAACACGTTCTCGACCACGATCGCGCCGGAGAGCATCGAGCCGAACTGGAGGCCGATGATCGTGATCACCGGGAGCAACGCATTGCGCAGCGCGTGGACGAACAGCACACGGCTCTCGGGCAGGCCCTTCGCCCGCGCGGTGCGCACGTAGTCCTCGCCGAGCACCTCGACCATCGCCGAGCGCGTCATGCGGGCGAGCATGGCCATCAGGTGCGTCCCCACGGCGAGCGCGGGCAGCACGAGCGCCATCGGGCCGGTCTCGCCGGGGCCGGGGAACCAGCCGAGCGAGAGGAAGAACCAGAACAGCAGCAGCGGCGCGAACATCATCTGCGGCATCGCGATCGCCGACAGCGAGGCGGTGGTCGCGAGCGTATCGATCCAGGTCCCACGCTTGACCGCGGCGACCACCCCGAGCGGCAGCGCGAGGATGATCGCGACGAACATGCCGGCGAACGCGAGCCACAAGGTGTACGGGAACACCTCGGCGATCCGGCCGGCGACAGTCCGCTTGTCACCAGCGCCGCCGCTGCACTGGCTCCCGAGCGTGCCGTCGACGATGTGGCCGAGGAACGAGACGAACTGCATCGGCAGCGACTTGTCCAGCCCGAGGCACTTCTCGAGAGCCTGGCGCTGCCCGGGGGTGGCGTTGTCGCCGGCGAGGTGGTCGATCGGATCCCCGGGCACGATGTGCAGGAACGCGAACACCAGCACCGAGACGCCGAGGATCGTCAGCAGGCCCGAGCCGAGCCGGCGTAACAGAAACCTGCCGAGCGTCACGTCCTGAAAGGTATCAGAGTGACGGTGCGCAGAACTTCACGGAGCCGGAGTCGATCGGCTCTCCGCCGTGTTCGATCTGCAGATCGGCGTTGCGGCACTCGTAGCCATCGCGGCAGTCGCCGCTGTCGCCGCAGGTGGCCATGCAGTAGCGGACCTCCGACGAGCGCGGGACGCAGCGACCGGTGTTCGAGCACAGCTCGTCGAGAGAGCAATCGGCGTGATCCGCGCACGGGCGGTTGTCGAAGTTGCCGGTGAAGAACCGGATGCACTTCGAGCTATCGGGGCAGGTGCCGACGTCGCAGCCGAGGATGGTGCAGTACCCCTCCTTCGACGAGACATCGCAGTAGCGGGTGCCATTCGGATCGCAGTCGGAGCTGATGATGCAGCTGTCGCCGATATCCTTTCCGCAGCCGGTGGCCAAAAGGAGAGCAACGAACAGCGCGAACCTCATGAACGCCGGCATCCTAGCGACCGGTTGGACCCCTGGCAAGGACGGGGGGTTGCCCGCTAACGTCAGGGCATGCGCGCCGTAGTCCAGCGAGTTTCCAGGGCAAAGGTCACGGTCGGGGACCGGATCACGGGATCGATCGACCACGGCCTCCTGGTCCTCCTCGGCGCGGGCGCCGGGGATGCCGCCGCCGACCTCCAGTACATCGTCGACAAGATCGTCAATCTGCGGATCTTCGCCGACGACGCGGGCAAGATGAACCGGTCGGTCCAGGACATCGGTGGCGGCGTCCTGGTCGTCTCGCAGTTCACGCTCTACGGCGACGCGCGTCAGGGTCGCCGCCCGGCGTTCACGGGAGCTCTCGAGCCGGTCGCCGCGAAGGCGTTGTACGAGGAGGCGCTCGTCGCGCTCCGCGCCGCCGGGGTCAGCCGGGTCGAGGCCGGGGAGTTCGCCGCGGACATGCAGGTCGAGCTGCTAAATGATGGGCCGGTCACCATTCTTCTCGATTCGCGCAAGGGCTTCTAGCCCGTAGGCCCCTGCAAGCGTTAGGTTTGCCCCGGCGACGCGATGAAGGTCAGGTTCTGGGGAGTTCGTGGCTCGATCCCTGTGCCGGGTCGATCGACCAATCGGTACGGAGGCAACACCTCGTGCGTCGAGGTGCGCCCGAAGCATGGCTCGCCGATCATCATCGACGCCGGCACGGGTCTGCGCCGCCTCGGGAAGTCGCTCATGGAGGAGGCGTTCCGTGACGGCAAGGGCAAGGCCTCGATCCTGATCAGCCACACACACTGGGATCACGTGCAGGGCCTGCCGTTCTTCTCACCGCTGTATCGCGAGGGAAACCAGGTCGAGATCTACGCCCGCCAGCGCGACCTCCACCTCGAGGCCGTGTTCTCCGCGCAGCACCGGGCGCCGTACTTCCCCGTGCCGCTGTCGGCGATGCACGCCGAGATGCGGTTCCACGAGGTCATCGAGGGCGCGAAGTTCGAGATCGACAACGCGAAGGTGTCGTGCACGCGGCTCAACCATCCGTGGGTCGCGATCGCGTACCGCGTCGAGGTCGATGGCGCGATCGTCGTGTACTGCTCCGATACCGCGCCGTTCGCCGACTATCTCCTGGGCACGGACTTCGTCACGCAGGCCCCGAATCTCGACGGGCCGCTCTCGCCGGAGACGGAGGCGGAGCTCGCCCACATGCGCGCCGGCGTGATCCAGCTCGCGAAGGATGCCGACCTGCTGATCTACGACACGCAGTTCACGAAGGAGGAGTACCGCCAGCGTCCGCACTGGGGGCACTCGCATCCCGACGACGCGATCCAGATCGCGCGCGAGGCGGGCGTGAAGACGCTGTGCCTGTTCCACCACGCTCCGCTCCGCTCCGACGACGATAACGACAAGATCCTCGCGCAGTACCGCGGCGTGGTCGCGGCGCAGAACGACAAGTTCGATCTCGTCAGCGCGTACGAAGGCCTCGAGATCCCGCTGGGGGACGAATGAAGATCCGGTTCTGGGGCGTCCGCGGCTCGATCCCGGCGCCGGGTCCCGAGACGAATCGCTACGGTGGCAACACCGCGTGCGTGTCGGTGACATCGGCGAACGGAGATCTCGTGATCATCGACATGGGCACCGGCCTCATGCACCTGGGCAACTCGCTGATGACCGGTGCGTTCGGCAAGGGTCAGGGACGGGCGTCTATTCTGTTGAGCCACACCCACTGGGACCACATCCAGGGCCTCGGCTTCTTCGCGCCGGTGTTCATCGGCGGCAATCAGTTCACCGTGTGGGGCCCGGGGCCGTACGGCTCGGCCGAGATGCTCGAGGAGATCCTCGAGGGCCAGATGGATCCAAACTTCTCGCCGCTGCAGACGCTGAAGAACTTCTCGGCGACGTTCGAGGTCAAGGCCGCGCCGGTGACCGGAACATTCGAGGCGGGCGGCATGACGATCAGCGCGCGCGAACATCCGCACGGCGCCACCAGCGCGCTCGCGTTCCGGATCGAGGAAGCCGGCCGCTCGTTCGTCTACGCGTCCGATGTGGGCCAGCCCGAGGCCGATGCGCCGCCCACGGCCGAAGCCGTCGCGTTCTACAGGGGCGCCGATGTGCTGCTCCACGACACCACGTATCACCCCGACGATCAGGCCACGCGCCGCAACCGTGGGTTCTCCACGTACGAGGACGCTGCTGCCGCGGCAGCCGCCGCCGGCGTGAAGCGCCTCGTCACGTTTCACTACGATCAGGACTACAGCGACGACGATGTCGATGCGCTGGTCGCGAGCTGCCGCTCCGCGCTCGACGCACGCGGCGGCCAGGCGATCGAGATCGTCCCCGCTCGCGAAGGTGAAGAGATCGAGGTCTAACGAGCGGCGACCGCTTCGGGATTCCCGAAGCACCGCCACAGCGCGGGCGTCTTCTGCGCGAGCGAGTTGATGTCGACGCAGAGCTGGCCGATCGGTGTCGGCGCGGGATACGCGAGCGTGGTCTCGCCCTCGCCGTGCGCGCCGATCGTGACCGAGCTGTCCTTGTTCGAAGGCATCAGCGCGAGCTCGTTGCCCTCGGCGGTGCGACCGATGACGTTGGCCCAGCCGATGTCCACGCTCGTGGGCTGCGCGCAGTGGTTCTCGAACGCATAGCGGACCACCGCGGAGCTGCCGAGGTCCGTGCGCCGATCGACGCCGATCTCCAGGCACCCGACACGACTGCGGTCCTGGATCTCGCGACTGGTGTCGGTGGACGACGCCGCCTTGTAGGCACAACCCGCGAGCACGGCAGCGACCACGAGGACCCAGCGCATGCGCATGGGTTCGAGCCTAGCAGCAGCCACCCGAGATCGCACCCTACGGGTGGCGCGGGGACCGGACCGGGCGATACCACCGTCTTGACGGCGCGCGTCCGCGATCCGACAGCGCGTTGAACCGGAGCTGCAGGCGCGCCATCCCGATCGGGCCGAGGAGGCAGATCGCGAGGTACGCGCGCAGCGTCGTGATCCGACCCGCCGTCACCTGCCGCACGCCCTCGGCCCAGCACCACGCGAAGTAGAGCGCGGTGATCGGCGTGACGAGCAGCCACGGCGACGGAATGCGGGCACCGAGGCGGATCATGTCGGTGCGGGTCTGGCACATCCAGGCGAGCGCGAACCCACCGGCGCTCGCGATCGATAGCGCGAGCACCGCCCAACCGCTGCGGCGTCGCATGACGACCTCAGGTGTGGGGGCACTTCATGAGGTCTTCCATCGACGCGGCGTCCATCGCGCACTTCTTCGCCTCGGGGGACAGCTTCTCGCACTTCGCGACGGCCTTGGGCTTGTCGCCGGCGACCTTGTCCTTGAGCTCGGCGGGCATGATCGAGATCGTGTGATCGACGATGTCCTCGCAGCTGGCCTCCTTCTTGGAGCAACCGGTGCCGAGGGCGAACAGCGAAACGAGCGCGAGCGACATGAGCTTCTTCATCTGAGGTCTCCTTGTGTGGACGACCAGATGTGCAGCGCGCATGCCGCACGTAACTGCGCGTCGTGATTGACGGCGGCGCTGCCAGCATCGGCAGCGTTGCCGGTCCTGGCAGCGCCAGGGAGCACGAGGAACCGGGCCGCAGAATCCGATATCATCGGTCTTCATGGCCATTCCGGTATCCGCTACCGAGGCTGCGCGAACGTTCTCGGAGCTTCTCGATCGAGTTCGCGAACGTGGCGAATCGTTCGTGGTCGAGCGCGGCGGCGAGCCCGTGTGCCGGATCGGTCCGGTGACCACGATGCGATCCAGCCTTGCCGATCTGGTTCGGATCATCAACTCCCTCCCTGCGCCGGACGCGGCGTTCTGCGAGACGGTCCGCCGGGTGGCGAAACGGCGACCCAGACTGCCAAAGAGCCCTTGGTAGTCTCGACGGCCGTCATGAGATGTAGCGATAGAGCGTGCGCACGCCGATCTCGAGGAGCTTCGCGGCCTCCTCGCGATCGCCTTCGCAGCGCTCGATCGCGAGCTCGACGTAGCGCTTGACCAGCTCGTCGCGCAGCGTGGCGAGCGGTTGGAGCCGCGCGCCGGGTGCGAGCGCATCGTCGATCAGCTGGCGCACGGCACCAGCCTGACCTCCCGTGGGTGCCGGCGCGGCGGCCCGCGGCGCCTCGCTCGGGCGCGGTGCTGCGCCGGCGATGCCGAGATCCGCGGCGCGCACGAGCTTCGAGTCGGCGAGGATCGCCACGCGCCGCATCGCGCTCTTCAGCTCGCGCACGTTGCCCGGCCACGGGTGGGCCTTGAGGGCGGCCTGCGCGTCATCGGTCAGCGTGTGCATCGCGAGGCCGAGCTGCTTCTCCGCCTGGCGAAGGAACGCGTGGGCGAGGAGCACGATGTCGTCGCCGCGCGCGGCGAGCGAGGGGACGTCGACGGTGACCTCGCGGAGGCGGAACAGGAGATCCGCGCGGAACCGGCCGGCCGCGACCTCTGCCTCGAGGTCCTTGTGCGTGGCGCACACGAGGCGGAAGTCGACGGCCTTCGGCAGGTTGTCGCCGAGCCGCTTCACCTCGCGCTGCTCGAGCACGCGGAGCAGCGCCGCCTGCATCGGCATCGGCATGTCGCCGATCTCGTCGAGGAACAGCGTGGAGTTGTCCGCCGCTTCGATCAGGCCCACGCGATCCGTCATCGCGCCGGTGAACGCGCCCTTGCGGTAGCCGAACAGCTCGGCGTCGAGCAGCGTGGGCGCGACCGA
>JAYVLW010000891.1:0-15859 GCA_043759315.1 Myxococcales bacterium | reverse complement strand
GACCGTCTCCGCCGCCTCGTCGTCGACCTCGATCCCGAACCGGTCCTCGAGCATCGCGCGCATCGCCTCGGCATCCTCCGCCTCGGCCGCCGCCACCTCGGCATCGAAGTCACTGCGCGTGTGGCGGTTATAGATCTCCTTCAGCTGGTCGTTCTCGCCCTGCGCGATCAGCATCTCCGCGAGATCGCCGATCAGCGCCGACACCTTCGCGCGCTCTGACTTCGTCAGCCCCGTGCCCGCGTGCGCGCGATCGAGCGCGCTCACCAGCTCGCCGCCGAGCCGGGCATGCCGCACGAACACCGCGTGATACATCGCGACCTCGCGATCGATCTCGCCGCGCTGCTGCTTCCACACCCCCAGCCGCTGGCGCAGCCGGTCCACCTTCTCGAGCAACCGGCGGAACCGCTGCTGTGCCTTGGTCTCCGCCCGTCCCGCCGTGGCGATCACCCGCTCGAGGTCACGAGATCCGGCGATCGGCTTCTTGGCCTTCACGGCCGGCTTGGGCTTCCGCGCACCGTCGATGTAGTGCCTCCACATCTCATAGTGCCGGCGCAACGTTTCGCGATACGCACGGTCCTTCGCGACGATGTCCAGGAGCCACGCCGAGTGCTCGCTCTGCGGACCGTCCTCCTCCAGCGTGACCTGCGGCTCGTTCCTCCTCGGCTCGAACGCATAGTGAAGCGTGGCCACGTCGGTGCGCGTCTCGACGTGCATCACGAGCAGCACGGCGCGGCGACAATCGCAGCCCGGCAGATCGCAGTAGAAGTCGCGGAACCAGAACGTCTCGCGCGTGCCCGCCGCGCTGGTCGCTTCGACCACCAGGCTCTGGCGCTGGGCGAGGTCCATGAACTGCGAGTCGAACGCCCTCATGTGGCGCCAACCTGCCATGCCGGGCTGACACCGGCACGCCCGCCTCGGGCGCGCGCGTTACAGGCACGCGGGCGCGGGGGTCGCGCCCATGTTTCCGACGACCGTCACCCCGCTGCCGGTGATCGTCTCGGTGCCGCACAGCTTGTTCTGGAGGAACATGCTGTCGCTACCCGACGACATCACCGCGCCGCTCGTCTTCGAGAAGCTGAGGGCCACCTTGCTCGCCGGGATCGCCAGCGATCCCGTGATGTCGGCACCTCGCGATGCCATCGGGTCCCGTCGTCGCGGTGACGTTGTCGTCGGTGGTCAGCGTCACGCCCTCGCGGATCGTGCCTGGCGTCGCAAGCCCCGTCTTCGTGTTCGCGTCGTTCACGCTCGGGTTGACGACCACGACGATCGCGGTGGTGCCGAACGGGACGTCGGTCGGGCTGGGGGCATCCGGGGGGAGCGTTTCGCCATCGTCGCCACCGCATCCAGCGAGCGCGAGGACGCAGAGCAACATGCGTGAGGTCATTCGCTCCGACCACTCACGAAGCGTGCCAGCTGCGCGCGATCGTGGTTTCAACGGGTTCTCCCGTCGACGCCTGACGACGCTGTCCCGAGTTGTACTGTGGTGTCCGGTACGCCGTGGTGATCCAGCGGCCGCGCGCGCCGATCGATTCACCGGAGTCGACCATGCGCGCGATCGCCGCATGCGATGCTCGAAGCATGTCGAGACTCCTCCTGATCGTCGCGGTGTCCTTGGTTGCTGGATGCGACGGTAGCTCCGACGTCGGCAAGGAGGGCAACGTCGTCGGCGCGGCCTGCACCACGTCCGGTGGTCCGTCGGGCAGCTGCGCCGACGGCTCGAAGTGCGCTACCGACTCGGACTTTCCAGGAGGGAGCTGCGTCAAGTCCTGCGCGGCGCAGGCTGACTGCCCCGACGGCGCCGCCTGCATCCAGGAGAACAGCGGGCTCTGCGTCCTCGAATGCGTCGACGCGAGCGATTGCCGCGCTGGCTACAACTGCGTGGAGAAGAGCACGCTCAACCCGGCGGGCTCGGCGAAGGTCTGTCTGCTCCAGTAACCGGCGCGCCTGTCGACAACGCTGTCGCCACTGAGTGCGGAGCGCGCTCAGCGAAGATCCAGACCTCGGAGTAGCTTCGCCACGTCACCTTCGGGTGACTTGGTCCAGGTCCAGGCATAGCGGTAGCGGTAGCCCGCCTCGTCGAAATCGAACATCAGGATCCAGCGCTCACCCGCGCCGCGGACGCCGGTGGGGAGCTTGAGCGACCGTGGGGCGGTTGCGAGCGCCTTCCGAAACGCGGCAGCGTTGTGGCGCGTCGTGGTGTCCTGCTGGCCTCCGCGGGGCATCGCGACGCTGCACTTCGTCACGGTTGGCTCGGCCCTACACGTGCGACCGCTGCCCGTCGCATCGATCTCCAGGAACTGGATGGTGACGCCCTTGTGTGAGCGTTTCCCGGTCACGTACGCGGTGAACCGTGCGGTATCCGTCAGCACCGCGGCGAGCTTCCCGTCGCGGTACTGGGCACCGTCCGCGAGGCGAATCTCCAGCGCTTGCTTGCCGTCACCGATCGGAAGCTTCACCCGATCGGCGGTCGCGACCGGTGTCCCCATGAGCCAGCGTCGACCGCCGCGCGAGGCAGTCAGGCCGACGAGCTCCGCGGTCGTCAGCAGCTCTTCGAGGCGACGCTCGAGCACCACCGCGCCCTGGGGATCGTAGACGACCAGCGCATGATCCCCACCCGCGTTGAGCCACGTGTCGACGGTGACCACGCGACCGTCGTCGAGCACCATCGCCGTTCGCGGATGGACGACCACCGCCGACCACACCGACGTGGCGTCGCGGAACAGCGTCGCGGTGCTCTCGGGCCGTCCCGGTTTGACCACGAAGCGAAATGCCTTCGATGGCGAGTGGACCTCGATCGATTGGGGAGGCTGCACCTCCTCGGCCGCCACCGGAATCGACGCCGTCAGCAGGACCACGATCGCGATCCTCGGGATCGTGGTGGTCACTCAGAGACCTCCCGTGCTCTTGTGGCGCTTCTCGAACTTGTAGGAGGTGCCTTCGGTGCCGACCAGGTAGAGGCTTCGCGGATCCACGGCGATGCCGCCCGGCGTGCGTCCGTGCGGCAGAGCGCCGTCTTGCTCCCAGATCACCGAGCCATCGGCGGTGCTCAGCATCTTGAACTTCCAGTCAAACGTATTCCCACCCGGACGGTACTGGCCGAACACGTACACGCCTGACGAGTCGGCGGCGATCGAGCGAATGCTCGGGATCCCGGATGCCCCGACGACGCCTCCGTCCGAGGGCTCGTCGAAGGTCTTGCTCCAGATCAGGATCCCGGTATCCAGCGCGCGCTTCTCGATTCTCCACCGAGAGCTTCCGGTGCTGTCGTAGTCGTTCCCTCCGACGTAGACCCCCGTGGCATCGACCGCCACCGCCCGGACGTAGTCGGCGAGGGGGCTGGGATTCGACGCTTGCGACCAGATCACGGAGCCATCCACCAGGGACCGCTTCTCGATCTGCCAGGCGGCGCGATCGGCGGCGAACACGTTCTCGGGAGTTCCGGCGATGTAGACACCCGTGTCATCGACCGCCAACCCGCCGGCGAGGTCGTCCAAGGTGCTCGAGTTCTCGGAGGGTCCGGCGACCGACCACGTGACCGCGAGCGACGACCGCAGGTGCTTCTGCAGGTGCCACCTCGTGGCGCTCGTCGATGCGTTCTTGGGAACTTCGCCAAACGCGTAGAGGGAGTCGCTGTGGACGGCCAGGTACTTGACCCGGTCGGTCCCTGACGTGAGCTCGAGGAAGGACTCGGGCCCGGGCATGCCGTCCGCGACGGCGAAGCCCTGGATCCACCAGCGGTACCGGTTGTATCCGACTTCCTTCTTGGTGCCCGCGACGAACACCGAGGTGCCGTCGGTGGCTACCGCGTTGAACTCCGTGAACCCGGAGGTCCACCAGATCCTGTCGCCCGTGTCGGTGGAACGCTTCTCCAGCCGGTAGGTCGTCCCGCTCGGATACTCGAAGGGATCCTCGCCGATCGCGTAGATCCCGGTGGCATCGACGGCGAGCTGATTGCCGCGTCGGGCTCCTCCCAGGATGCTCCACGTGCTAGGCGGCGGCGAGCAGGTGACGCCGTCGCCTGAATAGAGGGGCAGGCACGTGCAGGTGAACGACCCCGCGGAGTTGTCGCACGTCGCGGCAACGTCGCAGTTGTCCGTGCCGTCGGCGCACTCGTCGACATCGGTGCAGCTGAAGCCATCGCCGGTGAAGCCTGACTTGCAGGTGCACGCCACCGCCTCGGGCGTGGTCGTGCACGTCGCGTCGGCCGCGCACGGGTTTGCTTCCTGACACACGTCGATGCACCCGGAGGCGCGAGCGCACGGATCCTCACTCGAGCTACCGCCGCACGCTGCCGCTCCCATGAGCGCCGCGAACACCCAGGTTGCAGGGAGGCACGAGCGTGAGGCCATCGTTGCAACGCTAGCGTGCGTTGGTGCGACAGATCAAGCCGCATCGCGTCGGGGCCCGTCGAGGGCGGAGGCCCGGGTCACGATCGCTTGACCGGCCGCTTTGGTTTCTGCGGCCGCTTCTTCGGCGTGCGCACCGGTGCGAGCTTGCCCCATGGAAACGTCGGCGTGCACGCCGAACAACGTACGTCAGCTCCATGCGGATCCCCTGTAGAATGGTCGGGTGCGCACTCTCTGGCTGATCTTGCTGTTCGCAGGAGGGTGCTACCACCCGCTGCCGCCGGAGGGTGCGCCGTGTCAGACGGAGGAGGAGTGTCCGCGCGAGCTGAGCTGCCTCGGCGGCCACTGCCTTCACAGGCAGGACATCGATGCCCCGGTCATCACAGATGACGTACCGCTCGATGCGCCACCGGATGGGATCCCGATCGATGGCTGCGTGACGTTCTCCGGACAGACCAACACGTGCCTCCTCGCGCCCGGATCTCCAATGACGCTGACGGGGATCGAGTTCATCTACACCACCGGGACCGGCACGTTGGAACAGCTCGACGGTAACGGCGCGGTGATCGCGACCACCAACCCGGCCCACACGGTGGTCCAGGGTAAGGCGGGGCCGATCGACGTGCTTCTCGTCTCGAGCTTCAGCCTCAGCCCCGGGTCCGAGCTCTCCATCGTCGGCACCCTCCCATTCGGCATCGTCGCGACCCAGACGATCACCATCTCGGGTCGCATCGACGGTTCGGGCGGCGCGGGACGCCGCAGCACACAGGCGTGCGGCACCAGCGCAGGGAGCTCGGGAACCGCGAACGCGACCGGCGGCAGCGGTGGCAGCGGCGGTGCGATGCACAGCGCGGGTGGTGCCGGCGGCGCAGGCGCCAACTCCGGTGCCGGTGCCACGACGGCGCTATCGAGCGTTCCGCTCGGCCCGCTGGGCGGGTGCAGCGGCGGACGCGGCGGGGCGGGCACCATGGCGGGTAGCGGTGGCTCGGGTGGATCCGGCGGCGGCGCGGCCTACCTCGTTTCGGCGGCGATGATCTCGGTCCCGAGCGGCGGCATCATCGAAGCGGCGGGCAACGGGGCCAGCGGCGGCGGTGGTGCGGCGGGCGTCGGCTATCTCGCGGGCGGTGGTGGCGGTGGATCGGGCGGGATGATCTGGCTCGAAGCACCTCAGCTCGCGATCCACGGCATCGTCGTCGCGAACGGTGGCGGCGGTGGAGAAGCCTCCGGCTCGACCGCCGCGGGCAACGCCGGTCAGCGCGGTCGCCAGAGCACCCTCGCGGCCACCGGAGGGGCCGGTGCCGACGCGGCTGGCGGAGACGGCGGCGCCGGCAGTGTGTCGACGACCGGCGCGACCGGCGGCGCAGGCGGGACGAGCGGCGGTGGCGGTGGCGGCGGCGCTGGCTACATCGTCCTGCAAGGCACGAAGGACCTCGGCGGCTCGACGATCTCGCCGACGCCGAACTGACTCCGACACGAACCACGTGGCGGTCAGACGAGGTCGAGGATCGGCGCGTACGTGTTCGCCACCGGTCGATCGAAGGCGGTCGCCGTGAACACCGAACACAGCACGCGGTGCCCGCGCTCGCCGGCGAGGAGAGTGCGGAGATTGTCGGCGAGCGCCACGCGCCGGTCGGGCGGGACGCTCGGCGCCAGCACCACGCCGTCGTTCGGGATCTCGTCGGTATAGGCGATCGGGCGCAGCCGGCGGCCCCGGTCTCCCCACAGTGCATCGAGTGCGGTCTCGCCGATGAACGAGGCAGTCATCTCCGCCTCGAAGTTGAGCACGGCGTCGAAGCACGCCGTGTAGCTGCCCAGCAACTTCTCGCTGAGCAACGCCTCCGCAAGGTCGACGCCAGCGCGCCGGAGGTGTGCCCGCGGGAGCAGGTAGCCAGCCATCGACCAGGTGTCGACCCACACCGCTCGCGGGCGAAACGTCGAAGCGGTCAGCGATGCGACGTCAAACGTGTCGAGCTTCCGCGACAGCAGCACCGAGCGATAGGTCACCGCGCCTCGGCGGACCGCGCGGAGTGCCACCGTCCCGCCGGCTGCCTCGATCCGTGCGCAGATCAGCGGAGGTCCCCACGCCGCATCGACCTCGCCAGCGAGCAGGCCCTGCTGGAGCGCCTCGTAGGTCTTGAACGGCACCACCGTCGTGAACCCGGCGTCGTACAGGACGTCGGCGAACTCCCGCGCGAGCTCGTGGACGGGCTCTCGACCGAGGGACGGTGGAAGCCCGAAGCTGAAGGTCGGGGTAGCGATGGGAGCCTCTGCATCCGAGTGTAGACTTGTGTCGACCTGCCGTCCGCAACCGTCGTCGCTCACCTCGCCACGAGCCACGGGCGTGGGACAGGGAGGCATGACGAGGTGAGTCTCGAGGAGGGCGCTCGCCCGAGTCGCTACAAGCATCTCCGTTTCTGCGATGCTCGCGGGCGGATGACCAGGCCGCGGATCGTGATCATCGGCGCCGGCGCGGCCGGCATCGCGATGGGGATCCAGCTCCTGCGCGCCGGCCACACCGACGTAACGATCGTCGAGAAGAGCCGCGCGGTCGGAGGCACGTGGCACGACAACCGTTACCCGGGGTCCGGCTGCGACGTGCCCTCGCACCTGTACTGCTTCTCGTTCGATCCCAACCCGGACTGGCACCACAAGTTCGCGCGTCAACCCGAGATCGAGCGCTACCTCGCTGGGTGCGTCGCGCGCCACGGCCTCGGTCCGTACCTCCGGCTCGGCACCGAGATCGCGAGCGCGCGGTGGGACGCCGCGCCGGGCCAGTGGCAGCTTCGCACCACCGCGGGCGACGAGCTGAGCTGCGAGGTACTGATCAGCGGCACGGGGCAGCTCAACCGGCCGTACATCCCGAGCGTGCCGGGGCTCGACTCGTTCGTGGGCGCCGCGATCCACTCGGCCCGGTGGGATCCAGCGCTCGATCTGGCGGGCAAGGACGTCGCGGTGATCGGCACGGGGGCGAGCGCGGTCCAGATCGTCCCCGAGATCGCGAAGGTCGCGCGCTCGCTGACGCTGCTGCAGCGGTCACCGGGCTACGTCATCCCGCGCGGGGATCGCGCCTATCGCGGCTGGGAGCGCTGGGCGTTCCGGAACCTGCCGCTCGTGCGCCGGCTGTACCGCGCGTGGTTCTACTGGGCGAACGAGGCCCGGTTCGGGGCGTTCCGGAAGGGCTCCGTGCTCGGTCGCATCGTGACGTGGCTGTCGCTTCGCCATCTGCGCTCGGTGGTCAGCGATCCGGTGCTGCGCGCCAAGCTCACGCCGGACTACCCGATCGGCTGCAAGCGGATCTTGATCTCGGATGATTGGTACCAGGCGCTGATCCGATCCAACGTCACGGTCGTCACCTCGCCGATCGAGCGCGTCACGGCGGACGCTGTGGTCACGGCCGAGGGTGCGACGCACCCGGCCCAGGTGCTGGTGTTCGCGACCGGGTTTCAATCGACGGGGTTTCTCGCGCCGATCGAGATCGTCGGGCGCGGCGGGCGCACGCTGGCGGATGCGTGGCGCTCCGGCGCGGAGGCGCACCTCGGCGTGACCGTCGCGGGGTTTCCGAACCTGTTCCTGCTCTACGGCCCCAACACCAACCTCGGCCACAGCTCGATCCTGTTCATGATCGAGTGCCAGGTTCGCTACGTGATGCGGTGCCTCGATGCCCTCGAGCGGCGCGGTGCTCGCTGGCTCGAGGTTCGTCCCGAGGCGATGGCGCGATCGAACGCCGCGCTCCAGCGCGAGCTCGCCGGCAGCTCGTGGGCCGCGGGCTGCCACAACTGGTACCGGACCGCCGATGGCAAGCAGACCACCAACTGGTCAGGACGCACCACCCGCTACTGGTGGCGGACCCGGCGGCCCGTGCTCGACGAGTTCGAGCTCGGCTGAACCGCGGGTTGTCGCGGCCTACTCGCCGGGGCCGATGCCCCCCGCAGGTAGCGGAGCGGCCTTGACGGTGATCGAGGTCTTCGGCGACAGCCGCCCGGAGGCATCGAGCCACGCGAGGCCGATCTTGTCACCTGCGCCGGTCGGCACCGTTCCGTTCGGCATCACCGTGCAGCTCCCGCTGAAGTAGATCGCGTACGCGGCCAGCTTGGTCGCGGGATCGGCGGCGCGGCCCTCGACCTGGATGAACGAGCGTACGCCGCCCTTGTCGTCGAACGCGACCAGCGCCACTGCCCCCGCCGGCGCTTCGCCGCTGATCGAGGCGGTCACGTTCGTCGACGTGCCGCGACGGCCGGTGGTGCTGGTGAACACGACTTCCGCGACCTTCGGAGCCTCGAGCGGCTTGGGCTCCGCTGCCGCATGCTTGATCTTCAGCACCGGCTTGCCCTTGTCGTCGGCGAGCGTCCAGTCACCCTTCGGCGGTGCCAGGAGCACGACGAGCCCGGCGCCGATCGCGCGCGGCTTCGCCGCGACCTTGTTCGCACCATTCGTGAACCGCCACCTCGGCGGCTTGGTCGCGTCCTCGGTGGCAAGCACCACGCCCCCGCCGGCGACGAGCGCGGCCCCGTCGGTCGTCAGGGGGCGCGTCGGGATCTGCGGGCGCGCACACGCCCCTGCGAACGCGGGTGACGCCGTGGCAACGGCGTGTGCGAGGGCCAATGCGGACAGGAGTCGAACGTGGCGCATCCATGAAGTGTAGGGCGCGGCGCGTCCGCGGTCGAATCGAAGATCAGGATCCAGCGATCGCCGGCAGCTCGACATCTGATCTGCTGTCCGGCGGGCCGGACACTTCGTCACGATGCTCGGTGTCGGACCCATCGACGATGGATCGGGTATGGCGATCAAGTACGGCGACTACGTGACCCTCCTGCTGGAAACGAAGACGGCGCGAAACGAGCTCTCCACTGCGAAGGGCCGGCGAACGTGGACCGACGCGCAGACGCTCCACCTCGTTCCGTACTTCGGCGACCTCGACGTCGAAGCGATCAAGCGTCGCGACATCGAGGAGTGGAAGACGAAGCTTGCCCTGCACGTCCGCGCGGGCACGCTGAGTCCGAACACGGTCAACGGGCGATTACGCGTGTTGCTGTCGACGCTGCGCTCCGCCGTCGCTGACTACGAGCTCGCTTACGATCCCACGCGTGCGGTCAAGCCGCTCGATACCTCCACCTGGCAGACGTACACGGAGGAGGAACCGAACGCGTTGACCGTCGACGAGGTGCCCGCCTTCATGGCCCAGGCGCAGGCGTTGTTCCCGCAGCACTACGCGCAGCTGGCGCTCGGGCTCGCGACCGGGCGGCGACCGTGCGAGCTCCGCCCGCTGCGCTGGAAGGGCGAGACGCCCGACATCCTGTGGCACGACGGCGTGCTGCTCGTGCGCCGCTCGCAGGTGATCGGCGACGCGGAGAACCGGACCAAGACCAAGACCCGGTTGCGGATTCCGCTGCCGAGCGGGCTGATGGAGATCCTCGAGATGCACGTCACGCGCCTGCCCGAAACGCGGACGAGCGCGTCGGATCTGCTGTTCCCGTCCCGGATCGGCGGCTACCAATCGAGCTCGTGCCTGGCGAAGCCGATCGTCGCGATCGCCGCGGCGGCCGGGATCACGAAGCACCTCTCGCCGTACTTCATGCGGCGGACGTTCCAGGATCTCTGCCGCGCCGCGCAGGTTCACGACTCGGTCGCGCGCGCGATCAGCGGCCACGCCACGGTGGAGATGCAGCAGCTGTACTCCAGCGTGGATGGCGCGGAGGTCCGCAGCGGGTTGGCGAAGGTGATCTCGCTCGCGGGGGTTCACGCGTGATGCTTGACCAACTGGCGACGCGCCGCCACGCTTGGAGGATGTCGCCGGTCATCTCCAACCTCTCCGACGCCAAGGCGAACCTGTCGCAACTCGTCGATCGCGCCGCTGCAGGCGAAGAGATCATCATCGCAAAGAACGGTGTACCGCTGGCCCGTCTCGTTCCGCTGCGCGCGCAGACCACGCCGCGGCAGCCGGGCGGCTGGGAAGGGCGGGTGACGATCTCGGACGACTTCGACGGACCACTGCCTGATGACCTCCTCGCCGCATTCGGTGCGTCGTGAGCATCCTGCTCTTTGCGAATGGCGTGGATGCGAATGGTTTTCAACGCCTTCCCGTCGCGTTCGAACATGCTGCCGCAGCGGGCGCACTGCCGGAGCATCACGGCGATCCGTTCGACCGAATGCTGGTCGCGCAGGCCCAGCTCGAAGGTTGCACGCTGGTCAGTCACGACAAGCTGATGGCGCTGTACGGGGCATCCATGCTCTGGACGTGATGTCCCCGACGAGGGGCTCGCATGCTGATCGTGACCCGCAGCTCGAACACGCGTCGGTCATGGGTTCCGGAGCGGTCTAGCCTTCCGTCGCTTACTTGAGTCGCTGTTCTGCGACAACACGTTTGAGCTCGCCGAAGAGCCTCTCGATCAGTTCAAGGAAGTTCAGACGAATCCGTTGGTGATCACCCACGACGCTGCCCATCTCCGTCGCGAATCGATCGACAAGCGTCTCGAAATCGAAGCCGCTGTTTCGGTGGACCTCTTCGAGCTGTTGCATGTCGTGCTCGACACCGCGGACGATCTTGCTCAGCGCGAGGTCATGCTTCTCCAAGATGCAGACCTCGAGCTTCTCGAGATGAGGAAGCACCCGCTCGAGACGCTCGTCGTATCTATAGGGAACTTGGGCAACGGTGGATGGGCCAATCGGAACCGAGAGCCCGGTTGAAGCACAGGCCTGCTCGACCGCGGCCTGGAGGTCCGCAGTCAGGGCATCGAGCGTATCGACGTCGTTCGTGGTCGACTCGGCGAGATGAAATGCGGCTGCGGCACCTCCGATGACCACGATGGAGGCGCGTGTCGTGAGGTGGCCGTCGACGGCCCCGAAGAAGGCGCGCAACTCATCGGCTCCGAGAATTCGCGTGTCTCTGTAGCTGCTCACGTCGCCACGAACTTACTGAAGAGCCCACGAAACGATTCGCGGTCCATGTTCATTGCGAAGCCCCACTTCTTGGCAAGATCGAAGCTTAGCGGTGCTCCGCGGGGCGCACTACCGCGGAAGAACGGTCGCACCTGCGTCAAACGCTCATCGCGAAGCACCTCGGCACGTCCGGCAAGGCGTAGATCTCCACCTAGCTCGCCAGCGAGCTCCAGCAGAAACGCGAGTACGTGCTTGTCCTCCGGACCCAGCGGGAGCTGCTTCAGGGTCTTGGCGTCCAGTCGATCGCGGTGCTTCCAGAGGCACACTGGCAGGCTGCGAGCCACGACTGCGTCGCGACGCGCGAGCTCGAGCGCCGAAACCAGCGTTGCCACAACATCGTCCGCCGCCACGGCCAATGGGGTGACTCCACGAAGCGGCGCACCGAGTGCGGCCAGCCGCCCCTTGAGGTCAAGATCCTGATTGCTCGGCGCGCAACGCGCGGGCGAATCGGAAGCCGCGAGCTTCTCAAGCAGGGCGGCCTCGGGATGCTCTCGATTCGCAGAAAACACCTCCTTGCCGTCCTCCCGCTGAGATCGTACGAGCTCGTGTTGCTGCATCGCCTTGAGTTCCGCGTGCGCGTTGGAGAACGACACGCCGGCGGCGGTAGCGAGCTCGGACACAGATCCGCGCTTCTTCTCTCCCCACAGCAGAACGAAGAGGCGGCGGCGGACCTTGGAGGGTACGAGGTACTGCAGCACATCCTCAAGTTATCTCTTTTCTAGGTAAGTTCAAGATCTGCCAAACAAACGATAGATGTAATCGAGTAACTTCAAAGAGTTATATTCATCCAGGTCGTGCAAAACCCGACCCGGAACCGTGAAGAAGCACCCCACCGAACGGCGATTCGCCGCGTGCAGCTCCTTCATCGAGGGCGTCGCCGCCTTGCGCTCCGTGAAGGTCGCGATGACCTCAGCCCCAGTGAACGCGAAGTCGGGCCCTGTTGACCCGCGTGATGTCGGCGAGGACTACCCATTGGTCGGGATAGCGCGCGCGGATCTCGTCCCACGTGAGGCGCTCGACGGGTTCGCCTGCTCGATGCGTGACCATGATGGAAGCCTCTACTCACGACGAAGACGGTCAAGTTTTCGAGCCGTGCCGGGATCGCGCCTCAGGATTCGCCCCTCCTGTCCACGGTCACCTCGATGCAGCCCAGTCGATCGCCTTGGGCGTGTTCTTCCACGCGCTGCCGTAGTCGCCGACGTACGAGATCGCCTCGCTCTCGTCGCCAAAGCCGATCATGTCGGGCAAGCGCTTCGGCATCTTCATCTTCCCCGTCAGGTACGCCGGCACGTGTGGGTTCGTCTTCTTGGCCTCGGCGAGCGCAGCTCTGGCCTCTTCGCTGTCGCCGTGCCTCTTGCGCTTGACCATCGTCGCCTCGGGCAGGTGATACCGAGGTTCTGGTCGCCTCGGCAATTCCGATCCGGCGCCCGATTGGACATCGGCGGTGGCATCTGGACCTGGCAGTTCGCGGTTCCGCGTCAGTTCGTCGGCGCGAGATGATCGAGCGCCACCGTCCAGGCGTGGAGCGATGCCTTCAACCGGCGGAACAACGCCGCGAGCTTATCGTGCGGTCCTTTGTCCTGCCTGCGGCTGTCGTCGTCCCACTTGCGCGGGAGGTTGATCATCTGCCCGGCCGCGATTTCGACGCCGCGCAGGACCAGGGTGCCATCCGGCTTGCAGAGCACGTTCAGCTCAGGATCGCTCTTCCACGCGAGGATCTCGAGCATGCCATTGCGGTTTTCCCGCACCTGCTCGATCGGCAGCAGCGGCTCGATGTTCTCCAGTCGGCCGAGCGTCTCTCGCGCCCAGCTCCGCCACACCTCGGCAGATGGCAGAGGGATCTCCTTTCCCCACAGCGTTGACGCACGCAGGGTCACATCGACGCGCAACCACGGAAGCTCGGTTCGCGGGTACTGCGAACGATCGCTGCCGAACAACTCACGGATCAGGTCCCCCTCCGACGTGTTGGTCCGCGCGGTCTGGAGTGCGTCCCACCCGAACCCGAGCTTGGCCGACACGTTGAACGCTGTCGAGGGGTCGCTGTGCACGTGCAGGAACGAGGTGCACTTCCGATCGGTGGACCGCAGGTCGAGAGTCTCGCGGAGCGGCTCGCCGACGAACAGGGGAAGGCCCGACTCGCGCAGCGCCCAGGTCCAGAGATCCTTGAACTGTTCGTAGTTCATGACCGCCGACCTTCGCACGCGGCCAGGTCGCCGACCACCAAGATCTCAACGAACCACATGATCGAATCTAGCCGCGGACCTCCATGGCCATGGCATCCCTGATCGCCCTACGGCGGCGAGATCTTCGATCGCCACCGGCGGAACTCGCTGAGTCGCAGCCGATATCTCGCGACGTTGCCTTCGTGCAACGTGTGGAGCTCGTGGATCGCCATCGCCACGAAGTCCTCCAGATCGGGCGGATCGACGATGGAGATCGCAACCTGGCGCACGGTCGCATCGTCGGCGGGACGGTCGTCGCGCACGATCGAGCTCACGACCTCGGTGAGTTGATCCCGGTTCCGCAGGCGCAGAGGGTCCGGTTGTGGCAGCGCGTCTCGCGCGACCGTATAGCGCTGACAGGACCGCTCGTACGCCCAGACGAAGACGTCGCGCGCGAGCTCGATACGGTTCAGCTCGTAGACCCCGAGCAAGCCGTCGACGTAGTCGCGGTCGGGTACGTCGACGAACGAGAGCGGCGCGAGGTTGTGCTTGATGAACGGGATGTTCGCTGCGAGGCGCGAGACGCGTTTGTTCACGTCTTCGAATGGCTGCAGGTACGGGAGCTGAACCATCACGAAGAACGCTTGCTCGAACGGTTCTTCGATCGCGGCGGCGATCGCGAGCATGCGATCGAACAACTCTTCGAGCTGCTGCGGGATCGCGAGCGGCTGGTAGACGGTCCCGGAGATCCCGACGTCGATCCTTCGAACCCGACCTGCCGCCGACGAGTCCGCGAGCAGGTTCTCGGCGAGGAGTGCGTGCAGGTTGCATACGGTGTAGCGATCGAATCCGACCTCGTCGACGCTGTCGACCAGCATCTCGATCGCCGCCTTGTGATTCAGGATCATCTGCGCTTCGCGTTGATCCTTGCCGGGCGCGAGCCGGCCCAGCTCGATGAGGTTCTGCGTGTCGAGCCGCGTGTACGTGTTGCCTTCCAGGCGGCTCGACGACCACGACAGATCGATGAGGAGCCGGCTCAAGATCTGGCGCGCGTAGGTTCCCGCCGGTCGATCCCCTCCGGGTGCCCTGCCAAGCGCGTGGAGTCTGGCTCGAGTCGGAGCATCGAGGTACGCGTCGTGGTTGGGTCGATAGCTCTGGAGGAAGGCGGCGTTGTAGCCAACCGGTGCACGCTGGATGATCGGACGACGTACGAGCGCCCGAACCTCGGCACCGGCAGCGGAGACGACGAGCTCCTCGGCGCGATCCGGCGCGGTGCCCGCGACGTGATAACTACGCTGCTTGCCACGGCCTTCAACTCGGAGGCGCCCATCGGTGACCAGCATCGCGAGTCGCCGTTGCAGGGTTCGCCGCGGCAGCTCGGGGATCGCCATGACGAGCTGCTCGATCGTGGCCCCGTCGGGACGCGCGCGAACCGCCCGTAAGGCAACGTCGAGAGCATCGGGGGCCAGGGTTCGCGCCACGCGCTCGAATTGTGGCGCGGATCCTGGCTATCGCGCCACTAAAGTTTCCATGAACCCGCTCGGTTACGCGGATCATGGCGCGAATCGGGGTTCGCGCCACAACTGGTCGACACAGCGACGCGAAGTTGTGCTCGACGGACTATCCAGCGAGAAGCTCGTCCAGCTGGTCGAACGACTCAGGCATTCCGTCGTAGGCACCCGCACCCGCATCCAAGGCTTCGCTTGACGGATAGAGCTCGTGCAAGACCATCCGCGTGGTGTCGCCGCGGTCCTCGAGCGTCATCGTGCTGATCTGCCCGGCGTCACCGGCTTCTTCGTTCGTCCACACCAGGCGCGAATGTGGCGACACCTCGAGGTACCGGCCGAAGAACGCCATCGGCTCCGCCGTGGAGGGATGCGGGAACACGAAGCGGTACGTGCCGCCGGTGCGGACATCCATCTCGCACGACAGCAGCGTGAGGCCGCTCGACTTCGGCACCCACCATCGGCGCATGAGCTCGGGCTTGGTCCACGCCTCGAACACGAGCTGAGCAGGGGCGTTGAAGGTGCGCGTGATGACGACCTCGCGCTCGGATTTGCGTTCCACCGTCGTGTCGTTCTTCATCGGGGTGCTCTCTCTTTCTGTTTCTGCTTCAGTTCCTCGAGTACCAGGTCGAGCTCGTCGAAGCGTGCGCTCCACAGCTGGCGATAGCGGTCGATCCACGTCGTGACTTCGTCGAGCCGGCGCTGGCCGAGCGTACACGTCCGCACGCGGCCGAGCTTCGCCGTCGCGACGAGCCCGGCATGCTCCAGCACGCCGACGTGCTTCTTCATGCCGGTGAGCGTCATGTCGAATTTCTTGGCGAGGTCCGTGATCGACGCATCCGCCCGCCCGAGCTGCTCCAGTACGCCGCGCCGCGTGGCATCCGACAGCGCGGCGAACGCGGTGTCGAGC